>JAFXLH010000046.1 GCA_017531315.1 Bacillota bacterium | reverse complement strand
CCCTCCTTCTCCGCCACAAAAAAACACCACCCATCCGGGTGGTGTTTTTTTGTGCTGATGTGGGAGTATGATGCAGAACCCTGCCCGCGCCAGCGGGCCGCCGCGCACCCGACCCGCTCAGTCAGCTCCGCTGACAGCTCTCCCAGAGGGAGAGCCAAGGGGTTCTCCCCGTATCTCTCCCCTGCACCAAGCCTTCCTCTTGAAGGGAAGCCCTATTCTCCCTATCACCGACCACGCTGCTATGCTGCGGATGGGTGGCTACGATAACAAAAAGCCCCTGCGGGTAGGCAGGGGCTTTCGTCTTGTGCATTACTCGGCTTCGAAGCTGTCTTTGCCGGCGCCGCAGAGCGGGCATACCCAATCTTCCGGCAGGTCGGCGAAGGCGACGCCGCCGTTTTCGGCCGGGTCATACACATGACCGCACAGTACGCATACATAAGTTTCCATAATTTATCCTCCTTATATTATGGCTCAGGCATCGATATACTGAGCCAATACTTCGCTCTTCAGCATTCCGGCGGCCACGGCTTTTTTCAGCTTCAGCGCCAGAGAAATATCGCCGATGAGGATGGCACCCACCAGGCGATCCTCTTCGAAGAACATCTTTTTCAGCACGCCATCCGGGCGGGACTTGCGGCAGACCGCATCTGCGGCGTCGAAGCGGCCGAACGACCACAGCTTGGTGCCCATGGCGACCATGGTATAGGGCATGCTCTGCGGATCGTAGACCGCACTGCCGCCGGTGGCGTTGATGCCCGCCACCCGGCCCTGATCCTGCGCCGTGGACCAGAGGCCACGCGTATGCCCCTCGAACTCCGCGCAGTCGCCGCAGGCCCAGATATGCGGCTCGCTGGTACGCATCTGCGCATCGACGATGATGCCGCGGCGCACATCGGCCGAAGCCTGCATGCCCATATAGTTGCGCGGGGTGATGCCGGCGGCGAAAAGCACCGTATCGGCAGCGAAGCCGCGGCCATCCTGCAGTATCAGCTGGCGGCCGTCATAATGCGAGCTGCGGCCTTCCAGCGCCACGCGCACGCCCGTCGCCACCACTATCTGCAGCAGAAAATCCGCCGCCTCTTCATCCAGCTGGCGCTTCAGCAATCTCTCGCCGCGCTCTACCACCACCACCGGGCGGCCGGTGCGGGAGAGGTGCCAGGCGGCTTCCAGCGAGAGCAGGCCGCCGCCGATGATGACGCAGGGGCCGCTGCTCTGCTGCAGGCGGCGCACATCGGCCAGCGAGCGCAGCGCGAACACCTCGTGCCCCTCGGCGCCGGGCAGGTCGAAGAGGTTGCCATCCGCGCCACAGGCGAGGATCAGCTCATCGAAGGGCAGGTAGCTGCCCTCGGCGAGGTAAACGCGGCCGCTCATGGTAGAGATCTCTGCCGCCTCGCCGTAGACCAGCTCGATATTCCGCTCTTCGAACCATTCCTGCGGGCGCACCGCGAGCTTTTCCGCATCCAGACCGGAGAGCACCTCGCAGATACGGGTGCGGTAATACGGCAAATGCGGCTCCTGCAGTATCATGGTGATCTGCGCGTCCTGATTGGTTTCGCGCGCGGCCTGTGCCGCAGAAAGGCCGGCTATGCCGCCGCCTACGATGACGATGCGAGTATTTTCTGCCATAGCTATCTCCTTTGCAGCGGCATCAGATGCCGAGATTTTCCATAGAAGCGCCGCTCATCCCCGCGCCGATGCCGGCGAACAGCGCCAGCACGAAGAACAGTACGGTGATGATCAGCGTCAGCAGCAGCTGGGCGCGGAAGTAGTTCTTGCGGCTCTTGTTGCCGTCGCCAAAGGCCCAGACAAAGACCATGATGATATTGACCAGCGGTATCATCAGTATCAGCTGCGTCTTGATCCAGCCGCCCACCGTCATCGGCAGGTCGTTTTCATCCGGCTGCGGGTAGGCCGCATAGCCACCGCCGCCAAAGCCGCCGTAATAGCCGTACTGATTGGTCTGCTCGGCCTGCGGCTGCTCGGCTTTCGGCTGCTCGCCCTGGGCGCGGCTCTCGCCGTAGCTGTTGAACTGCTGCTCGGTGTAGAACTGATTATTGTTGGCGCTGCTCTGCTGCGGCTGCTGGGGAGCTCCACAGAATTCGCAATAGGCGCCGGCGGCGGGCATTTCTTTGCCACATTTGATGCAATACATAGTATATCTCCTTTCCCGCGCTCAGTCGAGCGGCGGCTGATCTTCGGCGGCGTTCTGGGCAGCCAGACGGCAGGCTTCATCGGCAGCGGCGAGCGCTGCGCTCAGCTCCCCGGCCAGACGCTGCACCGTCAGGTCATCATACTCCTGACGGGCGGCAGCCAGCAGTACCGAGGCGGCGGCCAGACGGTCATCGAAGGTATTGGTGAGGAAGTAATCGTACAGCGGCTCGTAGAGGCAGGCCAGCGCCATATCCAGCGCAGCCAGCTCGGACTGCGGCGAGGCGGCAGGCGGGCCAGCGGTATCCGTCAGCCAGCAGTTCAGCAGCGCCTGCGGCGTCAGGATGGTCACCGGATCCGTCAGGGCAGCCAGATAGCGGAAGTGACTGTATAACAGGGATCTTTCACTCATAAGCTCATCTCCGTTTCTTGTATAGCAGGTGGCAGGGTGTATGTCTGATGGATGGCCAGCAGGCAGCCCTCGCGCAGGCTGATCTCTACCGGGCCAAGCGCGATATTGGACAGGCCGCGGCTGCTGTGCGGCGGCAGCTCGGCATCGATAAGCTCCCACTTGCAGCCCCGCTCGCAGACGCCGTGGCAAGCGCCGAAGGGCAGCAGGCTGAAGGTATCGCCCGGCTCGGCCCACAGCTGCAGCTTATCGAGCACCGGGTAGACGATGCTGCCCGCGCCGTAGAGCGCGGTGTGGGGCGGCAGGCCGGGGGTGAAGAGCAGCAGCAGATTGCCCAGCGCATGGTCGGGGCGGCCGCCCTCTGCGCCGCAGATGAAGAGGCGGCGGGGCCGGGCGGCGATGGCAGCCAGCAGCGCAGCCTCGCCATCGGTGAGATCTTTGTCCTGCGGCAGGCGGCTGGTGGCGGCGGCAGCGGCGGCAGCGGCGGCGGTGGCCGGCTCGATGCTGTCGAGGTCGCCGATCAGCAGGTCGATGGGCAGGCCGAGGGCGCGGCAGTGGTCCGCGCCATGGTCGGCGGCGATGACCAGCAGCTCATCACCCCGCAGTGCGTTTATCAGTTTCAAAGCCAGGCCGGCAGGAGCATCCCCGCCCAGCATCAGCAAGCAATCGCGCATAAAAACACCTGTTTTCGCTAGTTGTCTACCCATATCATACCATAGCGAAGAGGCTTAGGCAAAAGAAATTTGTGTGTGCGGATGGGGTGGGGATGGATGATAAGTACCCTTTATCACAGACACGCAAAGCCTATCTATCAGCACTCGTAGGGTGGGGGCTTGCTCCCGCCGCCTGCTTCGGTGACAGATAGCTTGGCGCGTTTGCGGGGCGGGCGACCATTGGTCGCCCCTACAAGCTGCTTATATAATCGTAGGGGCGAGCATTGCTCGCCCGCCGGGTCTGGGGAAATGTGGCGGGACGGGGGACCCGTCCCCTACGATTACGGTGTTACATTTCCCCCGGCCCCGCAAAAAAGGAAGCGTCCCGCCGACCGCAGCCGGAATCCCCCAGTCAGCCTGCGGCTGACAGCCCCCTTTAACAAAGGGGGCCTTTGGGATTGCGCATCCCAGCCACCACAAAAAAGAAGCGTCCTTTCGGACGCTTCTCTTACTTAATCTCTCTTACTATGTGGCCTTGGTTCAGCTCTAAAACTCGCTGATTGCGGCTGCCGCGGTAGAGCAGGGTCAGGTCGCGCTCGGCTTCGATGAAGGGGCCGTCTACGAGGATGTCGCACAAAGACAGCAGCTCGCCT
>JAFXLH010000045.1 GCA_017531315.1 Bacillota bacterium | reverse complement strand
TTCATCGGGAGAGATGAGCACGAAGCGGTTGTTCTCATAGCGGGAGAGCGCGGCTATCAGCGAGTGGACGGTGCGACCGAACTTGAGGTCGCCGCAGAAGCCAACGGTCAGGTTATCGAGGCGGCCCTTTTCGCGGTAGATTGTCAGCAGGTCGGCCAGGGTCTGGGTGGGATGATTGTGACCGCCGTCACCGGCATTGATCACCGGTACGGAAGCGTTCATCGCCGCTACCAGCGGAGCGCCTTCTTTGGGGTGGCGCATGGCGATGATATCGGCATAGCAGGAGATGACCTTTGCCGTATCGGCTACGCTCTCGCCCTTGGCGGCAGAAGAGCTCTGCGCTGCCGAAAAGCCCAGCACATTGCCGCCCAGCTCGTACATCGCGGCCTCGAAGCTGAGGCGGGTGCGGGTGGACGGTTCGAAGAAGAGGGTGGCCAGCTTTTTGCCGCGGCACTTATCGCTGTATTTGGCAGGGTCGGCGATAATATCGTTGGCGGTGGCGATAAGCTGCTCCAGCTCTTCTACGCTTAAATCAAGAATATCGATCAAACTTTTCATGGTTTGCTCCATTCTCCGGATACTTGGCACTCAGTTGGCGCCGATCCAGGATTCGTCGGAAGGATTGTTGCGGAATTTGATCAGCTTTTCGATATCGGCCTTTTCGATATAGCCTTCTTCCGCGGCTACTTCGGCGATGCAGTCGAAATTGGTGAGGCTGTGGTTTTCCACATTGGCAGCGGCAAGGCGGTCGAGGCCTTTCTGCATGCCGTAGGTGAAGATGGAAACTACGCCGAGCACTTCGGCGCCGGCTTCACGCAGGGCTTCCACTACTTCGATGACGCTGCCGCCGGTGGAGATGAGGTCTTCCACTACGACGACCTTCTGGCCGGCTTCCAGCTTGCCTTCGATGCGGTTCTGGCGGCCGTGGTCTTTGTTGCCGCTGCGGACATAGCCCATGGGCAGGTTCATAATGTGGCCGACGATGGCGGCATGGGCGATACCGGCGGTAGAGGTGCCCATCAGCACTTCAACTTCCGGGTAGTATTCTTTTACCAGCTGAGCGAGGCCGTTTTCCACATCGTTGCGTACTTCCGGCGCGGTGAGGGTGAGGCGGTTATCGCAGTAAACGGGGCTTTTGATGCCGCTGGCCCAGGTGAAGGGTTCCTGCGGGCGGAAGAATACGGCTTTGATCTTGAGCAGATCTTTGGCGATAAGTTTGTTCAGTTCCATATCGGTTCTCCTTTTATCTTCAACTGTTTTGTAAGCGTATCATTCGCCGCAGAATTCGGCTACGCAGCGGCGGTAGGCGGCTACCGGGTCTTCGGCAGCGGTGATGGGACGGCCGACTACGATATAGTCGCTGCCCAGCTCTTTGGCCTGAGCGGGAGTGGTGACGCGTACCTGATCGCCCACGGCGCTGTCGGCAAAGCGGACGCCGGGAGTGACGGTGAGGAAGCCCTTACCGCAGGCATCATGCACCACGGGGGATTCCTTGGGCGAGCAGACTACGCCATCGAGGCCGCTGGCGGCTGCGTTTTTGGCATAGTGCATAACCACTTCTTCCAGCGGGCGGTCGATGAGCAGATCCTGCTGCATGCGTTCTTCGCTGGTAGAGGTGAGCTGGGTGACGGCTATCAGCAGCGGACGGGTGCCGTCCGGGCGGGTGAGGCCGGTGAGCGCGGCTTCCATCATCGCCTTGGTACCGGCGGCGTGGAGGTTGCACATATCTACATCGAGGCGGGAAAGCACGGCCATGGCGCGCTGTACGGTATTGGGGATATCATGCAGCTTGAGATCGAGGAAGATCTTGTGGCCGCGGGCTTTGATATCGCGGACGATCTCCGGGCCTTCGGCATAGAACAGCTCCATACCGATCTTGACAAAGGGGCGTTCGTCTACAAACTTGTCGAGGAAAGCCATAGTGGCTTCCTTAGTGGGGAAATCGCAGGCAATAATAACGTCTTTACCCATTAGTGTGCACCTCCGATGATTTCAGTTAAAGAGTTGATACGGTATTTTTCCATCACGCGCGGCAGGTCGTTGATGATGTCGCGGCTGGCATAGGGGTTCACCAGATTGGCTGCGCCAACCTGTACGGCGGTAGCGCCGGCCAGCATCATTTCGATGACGTCTTCGGCATTGCTGACGCCGCCCATGCCGACGATGGGGATATTGACCGCTTCGTATACCTGATAGACCATACGCAGGGCTACCGGCAGGATGGCCGGGCCGGAGAAACCGCCCATCTTGTTGGCGAGGATCGGCTTTTTGCGGCGCAGGTCGATGCGCATACCCATCAGCGTATTGATAAGGCTGATGCCGTCCGCGCCCGCCTCTTCGCAGGCTTTGGCGATGGAGGCGATATCCGTGACATTGGGCGAGAGCTTGATCAGCACCGGCTTGGTGGTGACTTTTTTCACGGCGCGGGTCACTTCTGCAGCCATTTCGGGAGAAGTGCCGAAGCTCATGCCGCCGCCGTGGACATTGGGGCAGGAGATGTTGACTTCGAACCAGCCGATCTGCTCATCGCTATCGAGCATGGCGCAGGTTTCGGTGTATTCGGCGATAGAGAAGCCGCTGACATTGGCCATGATCGGCTTGCTGAAGCACTTTTTCAGCTTGGGCAGCTCATCGCTGATGACTTTTTCCACGCCGGGGTTCTGCAGGCCGACCGAATTGAGCATACCGCGTTCACATTCGGCAATGCGCGGGGTGGGATTGCCGAAGCGGGCTTCGCGGGTAGTGCCTTTGAAAGAAAGGCTGCCCAGGCAGTTGATATCGTACAGCTCGGCAAATTCGTAGCCGTAGCCGAAGGTACCGCTGGCGGGGATGATGGGGTTATCCAGCTCGATACCGCATAAAGTTACTTTGGTATCTGCATTTACCATATGATATCCTCCCTTTCAAATACCGGGCCTTCTTTGCAGACGCGCTTATTGCCGCTTCTGGTCTTGATGCTGCAGCCCATGCAGGCGCCGAAGCCGCAGCCCATGCGTTCTTCCAGGCTGTACTGGCCGGAAGTGGTGACGGTCTTTTCGATGGCCTTGAACATCGGCAGCGGGCCGCAGGTGTAGAAGTAAGTATAATCGAGCCCGGCCATCGCATCGGTGACAAAGCCCTTGATGCCCACGCTGCCGTCTACGGTAGCAATGCGTACTTCCACGCCCAGCGCGCGGAATTCATCGGCATAGAAGATCTCATCGGCGGTATTGAAGCCGAGGATAACGGTGGGCTGTTTCCCCTGCTCTACCAGACGGCGGCACAGGCCGTAGAGGGGCGGCACGCCGACGCCGCCGCCGATCAGCAGCGGGCGGTCGCCGCTTTTGCTCATATCATAGCCGTTGCCGAGGCCGGTCAGTACATCCAGCTGCTCGCTGGCAGCAAAGCCGCTCATCATTTCCGTGCCGTTGCCAAGGATCTTGTAGATGATAGTGATGCCTTCAGCGTCCCAATCGCAGACGGAGATAGGACGGCGCAGGTATTTTTCCGGCAGCTGAATATTGAGGAACTGGCCGGGCTGGCTGCAGGCGGAGCTATCGCCCAGCAGGCGCATTTTATATACGTCTTTGGCGATGCGGGTGTTTTCGCCAATGGTGTAAAGAGCCTGTTTCATATCACACCTCTGTTTCTTTTGCTTGGGACTCAGGCATCGATGGTGGAGATGCCCAGCGTGGTTTCTTCCAGTACGTCCAGCAGTACTTTTACCGTATCCAGCGAGGTGAAGGTGGTAACATTGTTTTCCACCGCGCACTGGCGGATCTGGTGACCGTCGGAAAGCACATCGGAAGAATTCATATCGCGGGTATTGATAACATAGTTGACATAGCCCTGACGCATCGCTTCGAGGATCTCTTTGCTGCCGTCGCTGATCTTCTTCACCGCATGGGTACGGATGCCGTGCTGCTTGAGATAGGCGGCGGTGCCTTCGGTGGCCTGGATATTGAAGCCGAGGTTGTAGAAGCGGCGGATCAGCGGCAGCGCTTCGGCCTTGTCGCTATCGGCGATGGTGGCGAGCACGGTGCCGTAATTGGCTACGTTCATGCCGGAAGCCTGTAGTGCCTTGTAGAGAGCGCGGGTCAGCTTATCATCGTAGCCGATGGCTTCACCGGTGGACTTCATTTCCGGCGAGAGGTAAGCATCGAGGCCGTGCAGCTTGGAGAAGGAGAAGGCCGGCGCTTTGACATACCAGCGCTTCTTTTCTTCCGGATAGATGAAGTCGATGCCCTGTTCCTTCAAGGATTTGCCGAGGATGACCAGCGTGGCGATATCGACGAGGCTGAAGCCGGTGGACTTGGAGAGGAACGGGACGGTGCGGGAAGAGCGCGGGTTAACTTCGATGATGAAGACGTTTTCGTTTTCATCGACGATGAACTGGACATTGAACAGGCCGACGATGCCGACGCCGAGGCCCAGCTTCTTGCTGTAATCGAGGATGGTATCCTTGACCTTCTGCGAGACGCTGAAGGGCGGATAGACGCTGATAGAGTCGCCGCTGTGGACGCCGGTGCGTTCTACCAGCTCCATGATGCCGGGAACGAAGACGTCGGTGCCGTCGCAGATGGCGTCGACTTCCAGCTCTTTGCCGAAGATGTACTTATCTACCAGTACCGGGCGGTCGGAGTCGATCTCTACCGCGGTCTTGAGGTAGTGGCGCAGCTGGTTTTCATCGGCGACGATCTGCATGGCGCGGCCGCCCAGGACGAAGGACGGACGTACCAGCACCGGGTAGCCGATACGGTTGGCGACGCGGCAGCCGCTTTCGATATCGGTGACGGCTTCACCCTGCGGCTGCGGGATCTGCAGCTGCTGCAGCAGCGCTTCGAACTGCTTGCGGTCTTCGGCGCGGGCGATGGCGGCGCAGTCGGTACCGATGATCGGCACACCGGCGGCATCGAGGCTTTCGGTGAGGTTGAGCGCGGTCTGGCCGCCTAAGGACGTGATGACGCCCTGCGGATTTTCGTGATGGATGATGTTCATCACGTCTTCCGTGCACAGCGGTTCGAAGTACAGCTTATCGCTGCAGGTATAGTCGGTGGAAACGGTTTCCGGGTTATTGTTGATGATGATGGCTTCGTAGCCGGCACTCTTGATGGTCTGTACGGCATGAACGGTGGAATAGTCGAATTCCACGCCCTGACCGATGCGGATGGGCCCGGAGCCGAGTACGATGATCTTTTTCTTATCGGATACGATGGATTCGTTTTCTTCTTCGTAAGTGGAGTAGAAGTACGGGATGTAGCTATCCAGCTCGGCAGCGCAGGTATCGATGATCTTGTAGACCGGGAACATATCGAGGCTTTCGCGCAGCTTGTAGATCTCCACCTCGGTCATGCCCCAGAAGCGGGCGATGGCGCGGTCGGAGAAGCCGAGGCGCTTGGCGCGGTACAGCACGTCCTTGTCCAGCTTATGGGCTTTCAGCACTTCTTCCATTTCGATGATGTTCTTGATCTTATCGAGGAACAGCATGTCTACCTTGGTCAGGTCGTAGATCATGCCCATATCGACCTTGCGGCGCAGCAGCTCGGCGATGGCATAGAAGCGGTCATCGCGGCCTTTGACGATGTACTGCAGCAGCGCTTCGTCACTTTCCTCATCGAACTTCTTCATATACAGGTGATCGGTGCCGATCTCCAGCGAGCGCACGGCCTTGAGCAGGCATTCTTCTAAGGTGCGGCCGATGCTCATCACTTCGCCGGTGGCCTTCATCTGGGTAGACAGGGTATTGCTGGCGGCGGTGAACTTATCGAAGGGGAAGCGCGGCATCTTGGCGACCACATAGTCGAGGCTCGGCTCGAAGCAGGCGGGAGTATCGCCGGCGATCTTGATCTCATCCAGATGCATACCCACGGCGATCTTGGCAGTAACACGGGCGATGGGGTAGCCGCTGGCCTTGGAAGCGAGCGCGGAGGAGCGGGATACGCGCGGGTTCACTTCGATGAGGTAGTAATCAAAGGAGAGCGGATCGAGCGCGTACTGAATATTGCAGCCGCCTTCGATCTTCAGCTCGCGGATGATCTTCAGCGCGCTGTCGCGCAGCATATTGTACTCTTTGTTGGTGAGGGTCTGCGCCGGGGCTACTACCAC
>JAFXLH010000044.1 GCA_017531315.1 Bacillota bacterium | reverse complement strand
TGGCCCGCTTCGATCTCATCGGCCAGCTTCTTGATGGCGGCGCGGTCGCCGCTGTTCTTCTGCTTCAGCGCAGCCAGCTCTACGCGCTGGCGGGTCATATCTTCGCGGCTCTCGTCCAGCCCGGCACGGCTTTCTTCCAGCTGGGCAGAGAGGGTAGCCATTTCTTCGCGCACCTGCTCATCGCGGGTGGCCCATACTTCGGTAGATTTGCTGATATCGATGAGCGCTTCTTCGATCTGCACGCGCTCATCGGCGATCTGGTCGCGCTCGGCTTCGGTAGCTCTGGCCTGGCGGACGATGGCAGCCAGCGCGGTCTGCGCCTCGTGCGCGGCGGCTTCCAGCTGATGCAGCTCGCTCTGGCGGGCGCGGTTCTCGGCCTCGATGCGGTCGCCCTCGGCGGCTTTGGCGTCGATATCGGCACGCAGCGCATCCAGCTGGGCTTCCAGCTCTTTGGCCTTGGCCTCGGCGGCTTCCAGCTTGGCTTTGGCTTCTGCCAGCTGGCTGCGGCGGGAGAGCAGCTCATTGGTCTTCTTCGGCTTGCTGCCGCCGCTGATCGAGCCGCCCTGATTGACCATATCGCCATCCAGCGTGACTACATGGTGGCGGTATTTCAGCTTGGCAGCCATGGCGGCGGCGGTATCGAGGTCTTCTACCACCAGCAGGGAGTTCAAGAGGAATTCGCGCACGGGGTCGAGCTTCTTATCGCATTTGACCAGCTCGGAGGCGCGGCCGCAAACGCCGGGCTTGCCCAGCACCGCGGAGAAATCCGCCGCTTCGCGCACACGCAGCGTATCCAGCGGCAGGAAGGTGGCGCGGCCGAGGTCGCGCTGCTTCAGGTAGCGCACGGCGGCGATGGCATCCGCTTCCGTTTCCGCCACCACATTCTGCAGCGAAGCGCCGAGGAAAGATTCTACGGCGCGCTGATATTTTTCCGGTACATCCAGCAGATTGGCAGCTACATCGATGATGCCGGCTGCGGCCTTATCTTTGCCGCGGGCGGCGAGGATGCCGCGGACGCCGGGGAAAAAGCCGTCGTAGCTGCTGAGCAGGTCTTCCATCATGCCCGCCTTGACACGCAGGCTGTGGCAGTCGTAGCGCGCCTCGGTAGCTGCGGCAGAAAGCTCGGCCAGCTGCTTGTTCAGCTCCATCATCGCCGCGGAATTAGCGGCGGCAAGGGCGGTGGCAGCGTCCAGCGCTTCACGCAAGGCCGCGCGGCGGGCGCTGTTTTCCGCGGCCTGCACATTGTAGGCGTCGATCTGCTTCTGTGCATCCTGCCAGGCCAGCTCCACGCGGAAGCCCGCCTGCAGGTTCTTTTCCTGCAGCTGCTGCTGGTAATGGCTGCGGTTACGCAGCTCTGCCAGCTCGGCGGCGATGGAGAAGGCTTCGGCTTTGGCCTGCTCCAGCTTGGTGCTGAGCATCTCTACCGCTTCGCGGCGGCTCTTTTCGCCGCCTTCGCCGGAAAGGATGCGCTCTTCCAGCTCTTTGGCGGCAGTTTCCGCTTCGGCAAGTGCCTTGCTCATATCCGCTGCCTGCGCGCGGCGCAGCTCGGCGCCGCTCAGCAGAGCCTGCAGCTCTGCCTGCAGACGCTGCAGATTAGCCGCAGAGGTGGTCTGCTGCGCTTCTGCCAGCTGCAGGCGGCTCTCCGCCTTTTCGCGGTCGGTCTGCAGCTGGTAGTAGCTGTGCTGCAGCGCCGCCACTTCTTCATCCATGCCGGCGATGGCCAGCTTCAGCTGTTCCTGCTCAGTATAAAGGGCGCTGCGCAGGCTCTCTAAGCGCAGCAGCTCTTCCTGATTGGTATTGATCTGCTTCTGGTACTGGTCGATGCGCTCCTGCGCTTCCGAGAGTACCTTCACGGAAATGGCGATCTCGCTCTTATCCGCCTCGTCCTTGAGGCGCAGATATTTTTCCGCCACTTCGGCCTGACGCTTTAAGGGGCCGAGGCGGTTTTCCAGTTCGCCGATGATATCGCCCACGCGCTCTAAGTGGCGCTCGGTCTCATCCAGCTTGCGTACGGCCTCGCGCTTGCGGTTGCGGTATTTGACGATGCCGGCCGCCTCTTCTACCAGCGAGCGGCGGTCTTCCGGGCGGGCATTGATCATTTCGCTGATGCGGCCCTGCGTTACAACAGAAATACCGTCGATGCCCACGCCGGTATCGACAAACAGATCCTGAATATCGCGCAAGCGGCAGTTGCTGCTGTTGATCTGGTATTCCGATGCGCCGGCGCGGAAGGCGCGGCGGGTCACGGAAACCTCGCTGAAGGGCTGGTTGAGGTAGCCGTCGGCATTATCCAGCGTCAGCGTAACTTCCGCCATGCCGAGGCGGCGGCGGTTTTTGCTGCCGGAGAAGATGACGTCTTCCAGCTTGCCGCCGCGCAGCGCCTTGGAGCTCTGCTCGCCCAAGACCCAGCGCAGCGCATCTGCGATATTCGATTTGCCGCTGCCGTTAGGGCCGACGACGCAGGAAATGCCGGGTTCAAAGCCGATCTTGGTCTTCACCGGGAAAGACTTGAAGCCCAGCAATTCGATCTCTTTCAGGTACATATATTTCCTCCCGATCTGGGTTGATGACAAAATTTGTCTATGCTGCACAGTATATCAATTTATTGTACCATACTTTCAGCCGCTGTAACAGGGGCAAAACAAAAAAACCACCCTAAAATGGGTGGTTTTTCTCTGTTTGTCGTAGTCACCTGCATCGCTTAGCCGCCACCGCCGGTGACAGCCGCTTCGCCTTACTTATGCGCCACGGCTTCGATCTCGATGCGCGCGCCCTTCGGCAGCTTGGCGACCTGCACGGCGCTGCGGGCGGGATAGGCGCTGCCGGCGAAAAACTCCGCATAGACGCCGTTCATCGCCGCGAAGTCGTCCATATCACGCAGGAAGACGGTGGTCTTCAGCACCTTGCTCAGATCAGAACCCGCCTCTTCCAGCACGGCGGCGAGGTTGGTCAGCGCCTGACGGGTGCAGTCTTCGATGGATTCGGGCATCTCACCGGTGGCCGGGTCGAGGGGCAGCTGGCCGGAGGTAAAGATGAGCTGGCAGAATTCCACGCCCTGAGAGTAAGGGCCGATGGCAGCCGGGGCTTTTTCCGTAGCGATAGCTTTTTTCATCTTTGTGCCTCCTTATTTGCTCTTCAGTTCCAGCAGGATCTCGGCCAGCAGCTGCTCGCTGTTCAGCTGGGCCACGTGCTCCTTCAGCTGGACGGCCTTCTCGGCGGCTTCCAGCTTGGCAATCTCCGCCGCTTCCGCATCAGCCTTGGCTTTGGCAGCAGCAGCGGCTTCCGCAGCGGCCTTTTCCTTGCGCTCTGTGGTGGCGCGCATCGTATTCAGCCCCTTGACCAGGCAAAATACCACGAAGGCGAGGATGATGAAATTGATGACGGTGCTGATGAAAGTGCCGTAATTGATAGTGACCGCGGCGATCTCCGTGCCGTCTGCCGCCACGGATGCCTCGCGCAGCACCAGCTTCCAATCGCTGAAATTGATGCCGCCGAGGAACAGGCTGACGATGGGCATGATCAGGTCGTCGGTCATCGATTTGGTGATAGTGCCGAAAGCGCCGCCGACGATAACACCGACGGAGAGATCTACCACGTTGCCCTTAGAGGCAAAATCCTTGAATTCCTGCAAGAAGCTCTTCTTTTCTGCCATAAGTATACCCTCCCATATTTACTAAAGCCCTGTTAAAGGGGCAGATTTGCCAACAGCTTTGCGGCGAGCGCCCGGGACGCCGCATCGAGCGTATTTTCCGCCCGGCCGCCCCCGCCCACCGCGATGAGCGCTCCCGGCGCCACCTCGGCGCAGACCAGAGCCAGCTGCGGGTAGCGCTGCCGCAGCTCCGCCGCATTAGCACCCGCCTGACCGAACAGCTGCGGCGCATCCGTGCGCGGATAGTGCAGCTCCCGCGGCTCGCTCACCTGCGCCAGCACGGCCAATGCCTGCTGCAGCTTGATGCGGCTGCGTACCATGTGGCCAAAGGCCGGGTGATACGGCCCGGCGAGGCAGGCCGCTTCTGTGGCGGGGCTGGGATTGAGCCCGGCGCGGATCATGCTGCCGCCGCCCGCTTCGAAGAGCAGCGTCATCTCTGCCGCCACCTCCACCGCCTCAGCCAAGCCGAGCGGCTGATAGCGCCCCTGCTGCCACAGCCGTGCCAGCGGCGTACCGCGCAGCACCAGCGTAGGGTAGATACGCAGCAGCGCCGCGCCCAGCTCCCGCGCCAGATACGCCGAGCGCAGGCAGGCTTCGCGGCTGTCCCCCGGTAGGCCGCACATCAGCTGCACGCCAAGGGTGAGCCCCGCATCCGCGACCTGTCGGCAGGCCGCCAGCGCCGCCTCCACATCATAGCCGCGGCCGCTTGCTCGCAGCACCGCATCGTCGAAGCTCTGCACGCCCAGCTCTACCGCCGTCACGCCATAGCCGCGCAGCCGCGCTAAGGTAGCTGCATCTACCGCATCCGGGCGTGTAGAAAGGCGCAGCGAAGTGATACGACGCTGCGCCAGGGCAGGCTGCACCGCCTGCAATAATTCAGTTTGTCGCGCCTCCGTCAGCGCGGTGAAGCTGCCGCCGTAGAAGGCCAGCTGCACACCACTATCCACCGGCAGCGATTCTGCCGCCTGCGCCACCTCCGCCGCCGAGACCGGCGCGGCCTGCCCCGATATGGCGTGCTGATCGCAATAGATGCAGCGCCGGGGGCAGCCCTCCATGGGGATGAAGAGCGGCAGTATTTTCTGTTTAGCCATAGGCTTGTCCTTTAGCTTTGGCGCGGTTTGGCTGCCGCACGGGCAATGTTCTTCTTCGGCGCATCGTCCGCCTTTTTGGCGCCGTGGGCGCTGCGCTTGGCTGCCTTGGTAGCGGCCTTGGCTGCGGAGATGGGCTTTTCCTGCTGGCGGGCGGGGCGATTTTCCGCCTTGGGCGCTTTGGGCGCGGTACCGCGCAGCCGCGGCAGCCAGTTGCTCTTGGCCGCCAGCGCCGCCACCGCCGCTGCCTGCTCGCTCTCTTTCTTGCTGCCGCCCATGCCCTTGCCGATCAGCAGCTTGCCGCAATAGGCGCCGCTTTCGAAGCGGGGCGCGTGGTCGGGGCCGGAGACGGTGAGCAGCTTATAGGATACGCCGTGCAGGCTCTCATGCTGCACTAATTCCTGCAGCAGGCTCTTTTTATCTTCGTAGTCATCGGGGGTCAGATGCTGCATCTGCGTGGCAAAGCGGCCGAGAATGAAGTCGCGCGCCGCATCGTAGCCTAAGGCCACGAACATCGCACCGATCACCGCCTCGAAAGCATCGGCAAGGATGGAGGGGCGCTCGCGGTCGCCGCTGGCCTCGCTGCCCTTGCCCAGGCGCAGATAGTGCTGGAAGCCGATCTCTGCCGAATGATGCGCCAGCGAGCCTTCGCAGACGATCACCGCACGCATCTTGCTCAGCGTGCCTTCGCCCAAATTGGGGTAGGCATGATACAGATAATCACCTACTACCAGATCCAGCACGGCGTCGCCTAAGAATTCCATACGCTGATTATCCTGCGGGCTGGCCGTCTTCACGCCCTCGAAATAGGCGGGGTGGGTCAGCGCCTGCAGCAGCAGCGCCTGATTTTCCGCATCGAAGCCCAGGCTCTGCGCCAATTCGCCGAAGCCTTCCGGCAGTACGTCTTTTCGCATCTTCTTGTTCACAGCAATTCTCCTATTGCAGATTGATCTCACGCATCACGTAGTCGATCATTTCCTGAATGTCTTCACATTCGCCAAAGGTGTCTTCATCCAGCTCGATCTGGAATTCTTCTTCGATGGCGACGATAAGCGCCAGCAGATCCAAAGAATCCATATCCACTTCTTCCAAGTCCAGATCCTCATCAAGCTCCCGGTCGGGGTCTTCATCAGGCTGCAAATATTCGTGCATGATTTCGCGCAGGCGGAATTCTTCTTGGCACGAATCGGCCGTCATGGGCGTTCTTCCTCCTTATAATAACCCTGCTTGGGGTATAGATATGCGTTTTGCAATGCGATTATTTCTCTTCCGCGGCGGCAGCTTCCGCAGCAGCGGCGGCTTCACGGGCGGCCTTGGCTTCCGCCACCTTGGTCATCTCTTCCGTCACCTTGGCCACGAAGTTGCCGGCGACGCAGCGCTCGGCCAGGCCGATGGCGTTTTCGATGGCGCGCGCATCGGAAGAGCCGTGGCAGACGATGGAAACGCCGTTGCAGCCCAAGAGCGGGCCGCCGCCGTGTTCCTTATAATCCAGCGACTTCTTGAGGCCGCGCAGCACCGGCTTAATCAGCATCGCGCCGAGCTTGCGGCTGAAGGAAGCGGAGATGCCCTGTTTCAGCTCGTCCATAATCATCATCGCCGCGCCTTCGGTGGATTTCAGGGCGATATTGCCGCTGAAGCCGTCGGAGACCATTACATTGTAGTCGCCGCGCAGCAGATCGCGGCCTTCCAGATTGCCGACGAAGTTCAGCTCGCTGGCACGCAGCAGCGCATGGGCGGCCTGCACGGTGGGAGTGCCCTTGTGGTCTTCCGTACCGTTGGAGAGCAGCGCTACCTTGGGCTTTTCGATGCCTTCCTGCACCTGCATGTATACGGAGCCGAGATGGGCGAACTGCTCCAGCATTTCCGGCGTGCATTCCACATTGGCGCCGGTATCCAGCAGCAGGCGGCCGCCGCCCGGCACATGGATGGCGATGCAGGGACGCTCTACGCCCTTGCAGCGGCCCAGCAGCAGCATGGCGCAGGCCATCTGCGCGCCGGTGCTGCCGGCAGAAACGATGGCGTCGGCCTCGCCGGTCTTGACCAGCTGAGTGGCGATCCAGATCGAGGTTTTCTTCTTCTTCAGCAGCGAGGTGACGCTCTCATCCATATCCATCACGTCTTCAGCGAAGACGGCAGAGATATTGGCAGGCACTTCATCGCCCAGCTCTTTCATCTCGATGAGGCGGTTTTTGATCACTTCTTCCTGACCGACGAGGATGATCTGGCGGTCGGCATTGGCACGCGCCGCGGCAAAAGCGCCGTTCAGGATCTCCGCCGGGGCATGATCGCCGCCCATAACATCTATGGCAATACGCATTTTCATATCCTCCTTGCTCTGGGTACAATGCGAGTTTACATACAAAACCACCTTGTATTATAACCCATAGTTGATAAAAGAGCAAGGTATTTGTGATCGCGCAACATGCTGACTGCATGTATCCTTCGTAGGGCGGGGGCTTGTCTCCCGCCGCCTGTATCGGTGACAGCAACCTTCCCGCAGGTCACTCCCCCGCTGCCCTCTTCCCTTCTCCGTCATCCTCTTCCCTGCCCCTCCGACCTCTTCCCTACCCCCGCCGACCACGGACGAGGCGAATAGCCCCGTAGGCAAGGCAGCAGCCGCGCAGCTGTACCGGGATGTACCGCAAGCGGCGATAACGCCGCATACGGGGCTATTCGTCCGTCCCAAAAACAAAAGGTCGTTCCCTTTCGGGAACGACCTTTTGGCACAAGCTAAAAATTATTCAGCGTCAGCTTCCTTGGCAACTACCGGACGGCCACGATAGTAACCGCATTCGCTGCAAGCGTGATGGGGCTGCTTCAGAGCATGGCACTGGGGGCATTCGCAGAGAGCGGCCTTGCCGATTACGCAGCGGGCAGCGCGGTTCATTCTGCGGTTAGCCTTGGAAGTTTTACATTTCGGTACACCCATTGTTAGTTATCTCCTTTCTTATCATCCTTAAAAACATAGTCCTTGAGCTTCGCCAGGCGCGGGTCGATGGGAGCTTCGCAGTTGCAGGTGCCTTTGTTCAGGTTCTTGCCGCAGAAGGGGCAGAGACCTTTACAATCATCGCTACACAGCGGCTTCATCGGCAGCTCGAGGAAAATTGTTTGCAAAAACTGGGGTTCCAGGTCGATATTATCGCCGCAGAATTCCAGGATGTCGGCTTCACCGTCTTCATCCGGCTGGGCCTGCAGCGCATACTGGGCAAAAAACTCCGTCTCGAACTCTTCGGTCAGCGCTTTGCCGCAGCGGGAGCAGTTCAGCGCATAAACGCCGTTCAAGACGCCCTCCACCATGATGCGGCCGCCTTCATTGGCGGCAGTACCGCGAAAAGTTACGTCACCGGCCAGAGCAAAATCGCTGTATTCATGGGCGGCAGGGTCTGCCACGCCGATGATCTCCACATCGATCTTGGTACCGGGATAGTTTTTGATCTTTGCAACAGCAAGGTTAAGCATAATATCTCTCCTGATGCGCTAAACCAAAGCGCCTACCCATTATACCGTGGGCAGGCGCTGTTGTCAATTACGCATTTACAAAATAAAGCATTTTTCACAAAAAGTTCACACATCCCAACATCAGGCGGGATAGCTGGCTTTTAGTAGAGGTAATAGTGGGTTTTACGCAGTACGGAAACCGTCTCGCGGGCGATGACCAATTCTTCGTTGGTGGGGATGACGAAGGCGCGCAGGCGGCTGCCGGGAGCAGAGATCTCCACCTCTTCGCCGCGGCAGTTGTTGGCCACCGGGTCGAATTCGAGGCCGAGGAAGGCCAGCTGCTTGCAGATGCGGGCACGCATGGCGATATCGTTCTCGCCGATGCCGGCGGTGAAGACGATGGCATCCACGCCGCCCATTTCCGCCGCATAGGCGCCGATATAGTGCACGGCGTCCTTGACGAAGATGGAGCAGGCCAGCGCCGCGCGTTCGTTACCGGCCTGAGCCGCCACTTCGATATCACGCATATCGCTGCTGACGCCGGAAATGCCGAGGAGTCCCGACTTGGTAGAGAGCACCTCGTCCATCTCTTTGGAGGTGAGGCCTTCCTGCTGCATGATGAAGGTGATGATGGAGGGGTCGATCTGACCGGCGCGGGTGCCCATGGCCATACCTTCCAGCGGGGTGAAGCCCATAGAGGTATTCCAGCTCTTGCCGTCACGGATGGCGGCTACCGAAGAGCCGTTGCCCATATGGCAGCTGATAATGCGCGAGGTAGAAGGCTTGCCCATCAGCTCGATGCAGCGCTG
>JAFXLH010000043.1 GCA_017531315.1 Bacillota bacterium | reverse complement strand
GCTCTACCAGGCGGGCCAGATCTTCGTCATCGCAGAATTCGAAGGTCAGCGTGCCCTTGCCACGGCCGCATTTGAGGCTCACAGGGGTGGCGTAGTACTTCTGCAGGCGTTTAGTCACCGCGCTCATTACCGCGGCTTCAGGCGCCTTCTTTTTCGCTTTGGCGGGCTTTTTGGCGGCGGGGAGCGATTCGGCGGTCAGCTTGCGGGCGATCTCTTCCGTCTGGCGTACGGAAAGGCCCTCTTCGCTGATGCGTTTGGCAAGCGCAGCGCGCTGAGCAGGCAGTTTCAGCTGCAGCAGGGCTCGGGCATGGCCGGGGGTGAAGACGCCGCGGGCCAGCATACCCTGCTGTTCATCGTCCAACTGCAGCAGGCGCAGCGTATTGGCGATGTAGGGGCGGCTCTTGCCGAGGCGGGCGGCCAGGTCTTCCTGCGTGTAGCCGTGCAGCTCCATCAGCTCGCGGTAGGTCTCCGCCTCTTCGAGCGGCTGCAGGTCTTCGCGCTGGATATTTTCGATCAGCGCCAGCTCTTTCAAGTGCAGCTCGCTAAGATCGCGCACGATAGCAGGGATTTCTTTCAGTTCAGCGATGCCAGAGGCGCGCCAGCGGCGTTCACCGGCTACGATCATATATTTGCCGCCGTCCTTCTTCACCACCACGATGGGCTGCAGCACGCCATGCTCGCGGATGGAGGCGGCGAGCTCGCTGAGCTTGGTGGGGTCGAATTCGCGGCGGGGCTGATCGGGATTGGGCTCAATCTTATCAAGCGGCAGGAAAACGATCGATTCTTTGCTTACCTGATCCTCGATATCCAGCTGAACGCTGTCCGGGATCAGCGCGGCGAGGCCGCGACCCAAACCTTTTTTGGCCATTAGCGTGCACCTCCGTTATGAGCAAGAAATTCCTGTGCCAGCAGCATATATTGCTCCGCGCCTTTGCTGCGCGGGTCGTATTCGATGATGGGCAGACCGTGGCTCGGCGCCTCGGAAAGGCGCACGCTGCGCGGGATAACGGCCTGGTAGACCTTATTATCGAAGTATTTGCGCGCCTCTGCGGCTACCTCTACGGAAAGGTTGGTGCGGCCATCGTACATGGTGAGCAGCACGCCTTCGATGAAAAGCGCGGAGTTGATATTCTTCTTCACCAGCTCATAGGTGGAAAGCAGCTGGCTGACGCCCTCTAAGGCATAGAACTCGCACTGCAGCGGGATCAGCAGCGAATCGGCTGCTACCAGCGCATTCACGGTCAGCATACCCAGCGACGGCGGGCAGTCGATGAGGATATAATCGTATCTATCTGCCACGGATTTCAGCGCGCGGCGCAGCTTCACCTCGCGCGAGATGGCGGTGACCAGCTCGGCCTCCGCACCGGCAAGACGTATTGTAGCAGGCATTATGTCCAGATTTTCCGTTGCGGTATGGCGCAGCACGGCCTCTGCCGGGGCGTCATTTATCAGCAGATCGTACACGCAGTACTGCAGATCGCGGCGCTGCACGCCGAGGCCGCTGCCGGCATTGCCCTGCGGGTCGCAGTCCACCAGCAGCACCCGCTTGCCGAGCTTGGCCAGGCAGGCGCCCAGATTGATGGTAGTAGTAGTTTTGGCCACGCCGCCCTTCTGGTTGACGATGGCAACGGTTTTCGTCATAATGCTACCTCCCGCGCCGTGCTCACGGCGCTATTTTCATACAGATATTTCTACAAAAACGCAGCTAATCCTCTATATCGCAGCAAATGTTTCACGTGGAACAGCAAAATTTTTGCCATAGATGCCATATACGCCGCGCTCCTCGCCTTATCAGCCGGATGTATCTTTATCGTAGCTACCCGGCAGCCGCTTAGCAGCCGCACCCCTAAATAGCTATTTTCACGCGGTATATGTATATGTAGCTGCGGTTTTACGCTCTTGTTTCACGTGGAACAAGCGGTTTATTTTCTGCCATGCCCTCGCGTCTGGGGTATGCTTTCGGCGTGGGTGCGTGCTTCACCAGCTTGCCGATGATGCGCTGCTCGCCATTGGGCAGCAGCAGCTCCGCCTGCGCGCCCGCTTTCATGCCCAGCTTGGCTAGCGCCGCCTTGCTCTCGCTCAGCTCCTGCGCGTAGCCGGGGCCCTTGTAGCAGACCAGCGTGCCCTGCAGCTTCAAGAGCGGCGCGGCGTATTCTGCCAGCACCGATACGTGGGAGACGGCGCGCGCCATCACCACGTCTATGCTGTCGCGGCGGGTTTTGGCGGCGGTCTCGGCGCGGCTGTTCAGCACTTCTACTTTGCTAAGGCCCAGCTTCAGCGCCATGTCGCTCAAGAAACCGCACTTCTTGCCATTGCTTTCCAGCAGCAGGATGCGCTGCTCGGGGCGCATTACCGCCAGCACCAGGCCGGGGAAGCCCGCGCCGGTGCCGATATCGCACCACAGCTCGCCGGCGGGTATCTGCGGCAGCGCGGCGATGCTATCCAGATAATGCTTCTCGGCGGCCTCGCGGTCATCCTTGATGGCGGTCAGATTGAAGGGCGCTTCTTTCACCGCGCACCAATGCTGCCACAGCTTTTCCAGCTGCTGCTCGCTGATCTCGATGCCCAGCGCCGATGCGCCTTCTTTGATGATAAGCATAAATTCGTTCATAGGTACATCCCTTTCGATAATAGTAGGGTAGGGGAAAGTATGTTTAAGATGGCACTTGATGGGTTACAAATGGCACAATGCCCACGGTGCCACGATAAGCGGGAATGGTGGGTAATGGAACATTCACACTAAAGCGCAGCTATCCCTATTTCCGCCCGGCCTTCAGGTAGACCAGCAGCACGCCGATATCGGCGGGGGAGACGCCGGTGATGCGCTGCGCCTGGCCGATGGAAAGGGGGCGCAGCTTTTGCAGCTTCTGCTGTGCCTCGGTGGAGAGGCCGCCGATGCTGTTATAGTCGAGGTCGGCGGGCAGCGGCTTATCCTCTAAGTGCTGGAAGCGGCGCACCTGCTCTTCCTGCTTGCGGATGTAGCCGGCGTACTTCACCTGCACCTCGGCAGCCTCGCGCACCTGATCGGGCAGGGGGGCGGGCGGCGGGAAGGCGGCGCTGAGCGCATCGTAGCTGATCTCGGGGCGGCGCAGCACCGAGCCGAGCGTCAGCAGCGGCTTGTTCTCTACGCCAAGCTGGGCGAGGCCCGCCGCATGCGGCACTTCCGTCTCGAGTCGCGCTACTTCCGCTTCGACCAGCTGCTTCTTATCGTAGAAGAAATCGCGCTGTTCATCGTTAATCAGCGCGTATTGCAGGCCTTTTTCGGTGAGGCGCATATCCGCATTATCCTGGCGCAGTAGCAGGCGATATTCCGCCAGCGAGGTCATCAGGCGATACGGTTCAGATACGCCCTTGGTCACCAGGTCGTCGATCATTACGCCGATATAGCTCTCGGCGCGGGAGAGGATGAAGGGCGGCAGGCCCTTTAGCTGGGCCGCAGCATTCACCGCCGCCATCAGGCCCTGCGCCGCCGCCTCTTCGTAGCCGGAAGAGCCGTTCACCTGCCCGGCCATGAAGAGGCCGCGCAGCGTCTTGTGCTCCAGCGTCAGCTGCAGCTGGGTGGGGTCGATGCAGTCGTATTCGATGGCGTAGGCGGGGCGGATCAGCTCGCATTCTTCCAGCCCGGGGATGGTACGCAGGAAGGCCACCTGCACGCGCTCCGGCAGCGAGGTAGACATGCCCTGCACGTAGTATTCGCGGGTGTGCTCGCCCTCGGGCTCGAGGAAGAGCTGATGCGAGTCGCGCTCGGCGAAGCGCACCACCTTATCTTCGATGCTGGGGCAGTAGCGCGGGCCGATGCCGCTGATGCGCCCGGAGTAGAGCGGCGCCAGATGCAAATTGGCGCGGATGATCTCGTGGGTGCGCTCATTGGTATAGGTCATCCAGCAGGGGATATTGGGTCGGTCGAACTCGCCCTTTTTGGTCATGTAGGAAAAGAAGAGATCCGGCTGGCCGGGCTGGATGGCGGTTTTGTCGAAGTCGATGCTGCGCTGGTCGATGCGCGCCGGGGTGCCGGTCTTGAAGCGGCGCATCGGCAGGCCGATGGAGCGCAGATAGAGGCCCAGATCAGTCGCGGGGGGGAAGCCGGCCGGGCCGCTCTTCACGTCGTATTCGCCGATCAGCACGCGGCCGTCTAAATAGGTGCCGCTGCAGATGATGACGCGGTCGGCGAGGTACTCGATGCCGTTTTTCAGGCGGCAGCCGCGCACCTGACCCGTGAGCAGATCGTCGCCCTCGATCAGCAGCTCCGTCACTTCGCCCATACGCAGGAAGAGGTTATCCTGGCGCTCCAGATGGGCGCGCATCAGGCGCTGGTAGAGCTGCTTATCGATCTGCGCGCGCAGCGCCTGCACCGCCGGGCCTTTGCCGGTATTGAGCATGCGGATCTGGATCTGCGCCGCGTCGGTGATGCGGCCCATCGCGCCGCCGAGGGCGTCTATCTCGCGCACCACCACGCTCTTGGCCGGGCCGCCGATGGCGGGGTTGCAGGGGGCCATGGCGATGGAATCGGGGCTCATGGTGATGAGCAGGGTCTTCACGCCCATGCGCGCCGCCGCCAGCGCCGCCTCGCAGCCGGCATGCCCGCCGCCGATGACGATCACATCATAGCGCCCGCCCAAGTGGGTCGGCACAGCCATTTTCTCGCCGGTATAAGTTTCAATTTCATAAGCTTTGGAGATCTCGTTCACACTGTTCAACGTTCATCTTTCTCCTTATACCCAAAATAGTTTCACATGAAACAATAGCAAAACCGCAGGTAAAGTAGGGAATACCCCAATGTGCAACGTTTAACACCACACACAGGGTATGATGATATATTACATCGTAGATTCGTTCACCCCCCACGCCCACCGCAGCTCTTAAGCGCAAGGGTAGGGGAGGGGGGGGAGGGGTAAACAGCGCAGAGGGCGGGTTGCTAACCCAAGGCGGGCGACCAATGGTCGCCCCTACGATTATATAAGTTACTCCGCACGCCTGTAGGGGCGAGCAATGCTCGCCCGCCCGCAGCCGGCAGAATGTTGCTATCACCGGGGCAGCACATACAAGGCGTGCAGGTAGCTACGATAAAGCATTATCGACCCGCCACGGTCTCGCGGCAAGCAACATCAGAAGCTCTGCACCCGCCCGCCACGGTCTCCGCAGCAAGCAACATCAGAAGCTCTGCACCCGCCCGCCGAGGCAAATAGCCTGTTTGGCAAGGCGCAAGGCGCGCAGCTGTACCGGGCGTACCGCAAGCGCCGGCAACACAGCCAAACAGGCTATTTGGCCGGCCACGGTCTCCGCGGCGAATAGCCCCGTAGACAAGGCCGCAGGGGCGCAGCTGTACCGGGTTGTACCGCAAGCCCCGAGAACACAGTATACGGGGCTATTCGGCCGGACGTAACTATAGGAGCATCATTTCCCGACGCAGAAGCGAGAGAATATCGCCGTCAGCACCTCTGCCGAGGCGGTTTTGCCGCTTACTTCGCCTACGGCGGTGTAGGCGTTCTCGATATCGATGCCGGCTACATCGGGCAGCATGCCGGCGTTCAGCGCGGCGAGCGCTTCCGAGAGGCTCTCTCTTGCGCGCAGCAGCGCCTGCTGATGGCGGATATTGCTGATGCGGGCCTGTCGGCCGGCGGCCACGCCGCTTTCGATGAGGATGGCGCGCATGCAGTTCAGCAGCTGGCGGATGCCCTCGCCCTGCTTGGCAGAGATGGCCACCACCGCGTCGCCGGTGGTGCCGCAGGTATTGTCGAAGCGCTGGCGCATCCAGAGGATGTCCATCTCGCTGACGAGGTCGGCCTTATTCAGCACGATGATGCGCGGGCGGCCGGTGGTGTTGTCCATCAGGCGCTGCGTCTCTTCGGGGATATCCTCGGCGGCGTCGATGACGATCAGCAGCAGCTGCGCTTCGGCGGCGGCGCGGCGGCTGCGGTCGATGCCGAGGCGCTCGGCTTTGCCGTCGGTATCGCGGAAGCCGGCGGTGTCGATCAGCAGCAGCGGCATACCGTCCAGGTCGATCATCTCTTCGATGGTGTCGCGGGTAGTGCCCGCTTCGTCGGTGACGATGGCGCGCTCGGCCCCCAGCAGGGCGTTGAGCAGGCTCGATTTGCCGGCATTCACCGCGCCGCACAGGGCCACGCGCAGGCCCTCGCGGTAGAGGCGGCCCTCATCCGCGTGCAGCAACAGCCGGTCGATATCGGCTATCGTCGCCTTCACGCGGGCGATGATGGCGCTGTTATCCGGCGCGTCCTGATCGTCGGGAAAATCCACGCCCACGGCGATCTGCGCCAGCGTGGTGAGTATGTCTTCTTCGATATGGGCGATGTCGGCGGCGAGGCGGCCGGTCAACTGCTCGGCGGCGAGGCCGGCGGCGGGGGCGGTGCGGGCGCTGATCAGGTCGGCCACGGCTTCGGCCTGGCTCAGGTCCATGCGGCCGCTGATGAAGGCGCGCAGGGTGAATTCGCCGGCTTCTGCCTGGCGCGCACCCAGCTCGATGGCGGCGCGGACGATACGCTGCAGCACCAGCGGGCCGCCATGCGCCTGCACCTCGGCGCTGTCCTGCCCGGTGTAAGAGTGCGGCGCGCGGAAGGCCACCGCCAGCGCCTTATCCAGCACCTCGTCGCTGTTCGGGCGGTAGATGGGCAGCAGGCGCAGCTTGTGACTCTCAAAAGAAGCCTCGTCGCGGCGGGTCAGCGCGGCAAGGATGCGGATGGCATCCGGGCCGGAAAGGCGCACGATGCCCACGCCGCCCGCGCCCACGGGAGTAGCAATGGCAACAATAGTATCTTGCAGCTGATCCATGGTAGTACCTCCATAATCAGAAATGTTTCAGGTTTGGCAAACACTGCCTTACCTTACAATATACCACAGCCACCGCCGGTATACAAGCAAAGATAGCTGGGATGATGATAATTTCGTCGTAGCCACCGCACCCCACCGCGCCGGCCACGGTCGGTGAGAGCAACCTCCCGCCCACATTCGCCGCGCACCCCTTGGCTCTCCCTCTGGGAGAGCTGTCACCTTTAGGTGACTGAGAGGGTCGGGGACGCAATAAGGTAACTTATATCTTCGTAGGGGCGGCCAT
>JAFXLH010000042.1 GCA_017531315.1 Bacillota bacterium | reverse complement strand
TACTATTGATACGGATACGATAAACGCCCCCGCATTACGCCGGGGCGTTTGCTTTTTGCCGTAGCCACCCCCTGCCGCGGGCATGGTGGACCGGTGACAGCAAGCTTAATGCTGATTGATGAGCTGGCGGCACCAGTAGGGCGGGGGCTCGTCCCCCGCCGCCTGTTTCGGTGATATATACCCTAATCGGTACAAGGAATAGAGAAACAACAAAGCCTTGGCTCCCCTTTTAAGGGGAGCTGGCAGACGCTTTAGCGGCTGACTGAGGGGTTCCGGGCACGCAGAGCCTTGCTTCATACGCAGCGTACCCGTACCCTCTCAGTCACCTGCGGTGACAGCTCCTCCAGAGGGGGAGCCAAGGGGGAGGAGCGGGGGGCTTGCTTTTAAGAGCTGCACTGCGCTGGGCGCACGGCGTGGCTACGCCACAAAAAGCCCCTGCTTTATGCAGGGGCTTTCATCATATCCCGATCAGAAGAGCAGCAGGTACATGGTGACGAAGTGGCAGGCGCTGCCGGCCATGACGAAGACGTGGAAGATCTCGTGCGAGCCGAAGTGGTGGTGGCGCGCATTGAAGAGCGGCAGCTTCAGCGCATAGATGACGCCGCCGATGGTGTAGATGACGCCGCCGATCAGCAGCCAGATAAATTCCAGCGTGGAGAGCGCCGCCAGGATCTGCGGGAAGGCGGCGAGGCACAGCCAGCCCATGCTGATATAGACCACGGCGTCGAAGACGCGGTTGATCTTCTTACGCAGGGAGGACACGCCGATGCCGAGCACGGCCACCGCCCACACCGCGGCGCACAGCGCGTAGCCGGCGCGGTTTTGCATGGCGACGAGGCAGATGGGCGTGTAGCTGCCGGCAATGAGGGCGAAGATCATCATATGGTCGAAGCGGCGCAGCAGGCAGTTGATGCGCTCGCTGATATCCAGCGCGTGGTAGGCGGTGCTGGCGCTATACAGCAGCAGCATGCTCACGGCGAAGACCACCATAGCCACGATGCCCACCCAGTTGGCACGCAGGGCGGCGAAGACGATCAGCGGCACGGCGGCGGCGATGGTGAGCAGCGCGCCGATGCCGTGGGTGATGGCGCTGCCGGGGTCTTTTAGCTTCATTACAGCTGCGTACATATTATTTCTCCTTTATCAAGGTTGATAAATCAAGGGCTTTATCAGCGCTTTTGTCAGCGCTTTCCGCACATCGGTTTTCCAAAACCCTATGTTGGGATTATTATACGCATTGACAGCGGATTTGTCAAGCAAAGTTTGTGTGAAGATACGGGGCATTATGCACAGCAAGTACACATATTTTCACGAGTTTTTCCGCTTATCGCCTTGTCCTTTTCCGGTGCAGAGTATATACTGGTAGCAGATAAAGAAAGGAGCTGCGTTTATGTCTGAACAGCACCCTCTGCAGCGCTTTGGCGAATACTTAAATAAATCTTCTGCCGAAGAGATACGGCAAATGGCGGATGATACGCGCCAGCTGATCAGCTATTACCGCTGCGCCATGTGGGAGATAGAGACCAAATTCCGCGTATTGGATGAGCAGCTCTCGCTGAATCAGAGCGGCTGCCGCATCCAGGCTCTGCAGAGCCGCATCAAAACCATGCCCAGCATCCACGAAAAGCTGCTGCGCCGCGGCCAGCCCTTCACCTTGCAGAGCATCGAAGAAAATCTCTTCGATATCGCGGGGGTGCGCGTCATCTGCAGCTTCGTGGATGATATCTACCTGCTGGCGGACGGCCTGCTGAAGCAGGACGATGTGCGCCTGATTGAAAAGAAAGACTACATCCAGTTCCCCAAAGACAGCGGCTACCGCAGCCTGCACCTGATCATCGAGATACCCATCTTCCTCTTCAACGAGAAGCGCCCGACCAAGGTAGAGGTGCAGCTACGCACCATCGCCATGGAGAGCTGGGCCAATCTGGAGCATCACCTGCGCTACAAGAAGCAGCTGCTGCCCGAGACCAAGGCCGTGATGGACGAGGAGCTGCTGGAATGTGCCCTGCTGAGCCACGAGCTGGATCGCAAGATGCAGCGCCTGCGTAATATGCTGTGACCCCCCGCACCCAGCTACGGATATGATGAAAGCCCCTGCATAACGCAGGGGCTTTTTCTGCAGGCGTAGCCACGGTGTGCAGCAGGCGCAGCGCAGGTGGTAATAGCAAGAGGCGGGCGGGCATCAGCGGCACCGCTCCACATCTTCTTCCGTCAGCGGATGCGGCAGACCGGACAAGCGCGGCTCATCATCGCCTCTGCTGATGCCGCCGCAGCAAAAATCGCGGCAGCGGGCATCTCTATCCAGACTGATGCCTTCCTTTTTGCAGATACCACCGGCATTGTAATCGCAGAACTCGAATTCGCAGCGCATCTTCATACCTATCACTCCAAAACGTGGATATACTATATATCCATTTGCAACATTATAGCAAATGATGGCTATAAAATAAACACACAATATATTTATTTTGGAGTAGTGGTATGGCTATAAAGAGTGTATCTATTCGTATTGAAGAAGAAATGCTGGAAAAGCTGGCCCATGTGGCCGATTATGAAGGGCGTTCGCTGAACAGCCATATTCTGGTGCTGATCCGCAACGATATTCAGTCCTTCGAAAATCAGCACGGCCCGATCAGCGGCGATATCCGGCCGGATATCAATGTAAAACCCAGCCGCAAAAGCTGAAAAGCAGACCATCCCCCCACATGGCGTGGGGGTTTTTCTTTCTTACGCAGCGCACCCACTACCCGCTCGCTGTTGTTTTGTTTAAATTATACTTAGATATTTAGACATATTCAAGTCATTTGGGGCAACATATACTTTAATTGATATTAAAGTATTGAGAGGCGCGGGGTATGATAAGTTACGAACCGCTGTTTAAGACGATGCAGGAAAAAGGCATCACTTCTTATCAGCTGCAAAAGAGGGGCTTCAACCGGGCCACTTATTATTCCATCAAGCAGGGCAAAAGCGTATCTACAAATACCATCGCGCTGCTGTGCAAGCTGCTGCAATGCCGCGTGGAAGACATCATGGAATATATCGAAGATTAACAGGACAGCCGCCGTGCTGTTCTGTTTTTATTTTGCAGGAAGTGCCCCCATACCCTCTCAGTCACCTGCGGTGACAGCTCCCCCAGAGGGGGAGCCAAGGGGAGAGAGCCGGGGCTTGCTATCACCAGCGCATCTTTTGCGGTGCAGGGGGTGGCTACGAGAGCAGCATCATCCCCGCATCAGCGCAGCATCATTACGGCGGCCAGGCTGCCGCGGTGTCCGTGGCCGGCGCGGTGGGAGTGGAAAATATCTGCGTGGCAGATGGTGCAGCCGCCGGCGATGGAGATATTGGCCGCGGGCACGCCCGCCTCGATCAGCATCAGCCGGTTGGCCTGCCAGATATCGAGCAGGTAGCGCCCCGTGCCATCCGGTCGTGCCAGCTGCTCGCCGTGCCGCGCCGCAAGCGGGGCAAACTGCGCCGCGACCTCCTCGCCCACCTGATAGCAGCACGGCCCGGCGCTGGGGCTGATGCCGCAGAGCAGCTCTTCCGCCTGCGCGCCGAGGCTTACCAGCCGGCGCACCATCGCTTTGCCCATGCCGAGCTCGCCGTCGCCGATGGTGCCGCGCCAGCCCGCATGCGCCACGCCGATCAGCTGCGCCTGCGGTGCGTAGAAGAAGAGCGCCGCGCAATCCGCATGGTGGGTGATCAGCGGCAGCCCGCGCACGCCGGTGATGAGGCCGTCGATATTGCTGTATCCGCGCCCGCGTGTGACGCCGCAGCCGCGGTGCTCATCGGTGGCGACGAGGATATTCACGCCATGCTCCTGCTGGGAAAAGACCAGCTCTTCGGCCTTAAAGCCCAGCGCCGCACCGTAGCGGCGCAGATTTTCCAGCACATTTTGCGGGTCATCGTAATTGTGATCGCGGGGAAATTCCTTGGCGAAGGCCAGATTCAGCGTGCCCTGCGCCCCGCACGAAACGCCGCCCACGCGGCTGCTGAAGCCGTGCAGCAGCCTCTCCCCATGCGCCAGCAGCGCCGGGAAGCCGTACCACAGCACCCCATTTTCGGCCACCGTCGCCCGCATCCCGGGCACCGCCGCCTGCCATTTTTCCATCATATGCAGTCTCCTTACACGCAGATTCTCTTGCCGATACTGCTAATTTTTCGCCCCATCCGCCGCCTTTTCCTGCCTTGGGGGCTGGGGGATGGGGGCTGCGGATGATGCGGGATGATGCGGGATGATCATATGTCGTAGCCACCGCCTGCCGCTGTATCAGCTGCGGTGGTGAGAGCAAGAATCAGGCCCCCTTTGTTAAAGGGGGCTCCGCCGCAGGCGGTGGGGGATTCTGCATCCGCCGTCCCGCCTCAAACGCACCGCACCCGGCGGGCGGGGGAACCCCGCCCCTACACTTGGCTCTCCCTATGGGGGAGCCGAGGGGAAGGTGACACCTTTCTGCGTACCCGAGGCGGGCGAGCAATGCTCGCCCCTACATACGTACCAAGTAACAGATGCGATCGTAGGGGCGGCCAATGGCCGCCCGCCCCTTGCTGTCACCGCAGGGTGGGCGAGGTGCGCTGCGTACCCGTCTACCCCTTAGCAAGCCCCCGCTCCTCCCCCTTGGCTCTCGTAAAAGGGGAGCTGAGGGGACGGTGACACCTTTCTGCGTACCCGAAGCGGGCGAGCAATGCTCGCCCCTACAAACGTACCAAGTAACAGATGCGATCGTAGGGGCGGCCAATGGCCGCCCGCCCCTTGCTCTCACCACCATAGCTGCGGCGGGGCGTACCCGGTGGCTACGACCAAAAAAGAAAAGCCCCTGCTTTTGCAGGGGCTTTTTGGGGTGTTGCTTATTCCGCTTCAGCGGGGGCTTCGGAGAGCATATCGAAGGCATCGGGGCGGCCTTCGCCTACATTAACTGCGGCGGGGGCGGCGGCCTTCTTCTTGCAGGTGATGACCACGCGGCGATACGGCTCTTCGCCGTAGCTGGTGGTTTCCACGCGGCGGTCGTTCTGCAGCGCCAGATGGACGATGCGGCGTTCGGTGGGGCTCATCGGCTCCAGCTCTACGCGCTTGCCGCTCTTCACAGCCTTATCGGCCATGCGGCGGGCCAGGGCGGCCAGGGTGTCTTCGCGCTCGGCGCGGTAGCCCTCTACATCCAGCACGATGCGGATATGCGGGTCGCGGTCGCGGTTGACGGCGAGATTGGTCAGGTACTGCAGGGCGTTCAGCATTTCGCCGCGGCGGCCGATCAGCTGGCCCAGATTGGAGCCGGAGAAGATGATCCAGACGGTGGAACCGCTGACCTTGGAGTTACCTTCCGGCTGCAGCTGCAGGGCGCGGAAGATGGGGCGCAGGAAGGACATGGCGGCGGAGACCACGGCGGCTTCCGTCTGCGCGTCCAGTTCCGGCGGCAGCATCATTTCGGCGTTCTGGCGGGGGCGACGCTCGCGGCGCGGGCGTTCGGCGCGTTCACCGCGCTCTTTGCGTTCGGGGCGCTCGCTGCGTTCGGGTTTGGCTTCGGCGGCGCCTTCCGCAGCGGCGGCGCGGTTTTTGCCGCGGCCGCGGCCACCGCGATGGGTGCGCTTGCGGCGGGGCTTCTCTTCGCCTTCCGCCTTGGTTTCGGCAGCTTCCGGCTGGGCTTCGGCTTTTGCCTCGGCCTTTACTTCCGGTTTGGCTTCCGCTTTTTTATCATAAACAGGAGTTTTGGCGGCAGGGGTGGGTTTGGGGTCGGGCACTTCTACGCTGATGCGTACGCGGGCGTCCTTCTGGCCGATGCCGAAGAAGCCACGGCTGCCCAGATCCAGCACCTCGATCTCTGCCTCATCGATATCGACGCCGGCGAAAGCACAGGCCTTATCGATAGCTTCATCCACCGTTTTACCGGCGGCTTCGTAATTTTTGATCATGTTAAGCCTCCACGCAATAACGGATGCTTATTTTTTCTTCTTTTTACCACCGCCGAAGAGGCCTACTTCTTTGGCACGAGCTTCGATCTTCTGGCTGCGAGCTTCACGCTTCAGCTTATCCAGGCTGTGTTCTATGCCATCGGGAGTGATATAAACATCCACATATTCAAATTCGCTGGAATAGGGGTTCTTCTTCACCTTTTTGCGGCGGACGACGCTGCCTTCGGGCAGTTCATCGATGAACATATCCGGATCGAAGTCTTCGGCATCGACATTGTAGGTATCCATCAGGTCGATCTCTTCGTATTCGGAGCCGAATTCATCCACGCCGGTGACATTTTCTTTCTTCTTGCCACCCTTAGCGGCCTGCTTGGCGGCATATTCGGCCTTGGAAGCGGCGATAGCGGCACGCTTGGCTTCCTTCTTGGCGCGCTTTTCGGCCTTTTCGGCTTCCAGAGCGGCCTGGCGTTCTTCTTCCAGGATCTTATCTTCCTTGGCCCACTTCATATTCAGCACGGCCTGGATGGCGGTACCGATGACGGAGTAGAAGATCCAGTAAATAGCCAGCGCGGCGGGGAAGTTGCGGACGAACCAGACGAACATGATGGGCATAGCGTACATCAGGGTCTTCTGGCTGCTATCCTGCGCCTGGCCGTTTACCAGCTGAACCTTCTGCTGCAGGAAGGTGAAAATACCGGAAAGGATGGGCAGCAGCCACGGCCACTTGGTATCTACTACCATGGTGGAGAGGTTGTCGATCCAGAGGAATTTCCAGTACTGGATGAATTCCGGATTGTAGATGGCGGGGTCGAAGTTACGCATCGCCTGGAAGAGGGCGATGAGGATGGGGAACTGGATCAGAAGCGGCAGGCAGCCACTGAAGGGAGAAATATCGTGCTCCTGATAGAGGCGCACCATTTCTTCATTGTAGCGGTTCTGATTATGACCATACTTTACCTTCAGCTCTTCCAGCTGGGGCTTGATCTGCTGCATCTTGCGGGTGGCTTTCATCTGCGCGCCCATCATCGGCTGGATCAGCAGCTTGACCAGGCAGGTGAAGATGAAAATGGCCAGCACGTAGTTGGGGATACCAAGGAGCAGGGTCAGCTCGAATATCTTCTGCAGCGCCCAGGCGCAGGCGTTTACGACAGAGCCCCAGATATTGACTGCGCCGACTACCGGCATAATGTTAGACATGATTTCCATAATAAATTGCGCCGCCGGGTATAAGAGGCGGCTTCACCTCCAAACAGATTATCTACCGGCAATGAGCCGGGGGAGGATGCCCTTTTCTGCCTATATGATAGGAAGCTATATAATAGGAAGAAAAGGCGGCAGGCTCAGGGCAGCGGATCGTAGCCGCGGCCGCCTAAAGGGTTGCAGCGGGCGATGCGACGCACAGTGAGCCAGAGGGCCTTGGGCCAGCTGTAACGCTGAAAGGCCTGCAGCGCATACTGCGAGCAGGTGGGCGTAAAGCGGCAATGCGGCCCTAAAAGGGGAGAGATGCATTTGCGATAAAACTGGATAAGTAGGATAAACAGCTGCTTCATTTCGGCGCCCCCAAGCGGGTAGAGATGGCGGAAATGGCGTCTGCCATGCAATTACGCAAAGCGGCATAAGAGGCTTCTGCGGCAGAAGCGCGGACAATGAAGATATAGTCGTATCCGGTACGGAAGCAGGGCAGCAGCTCTTTGGCTGCATGTCTCATCCGACGCTTGACGAAGTTGCGCACGGTGGACTTGCCCACCTTCTTGGAAACGGAAAAACCGATGCGCTGGGGCTTGCCGCCATTACCGCGAAAGTACACAACAAAATAGGGGAAGCTCATGGAACGTCCCTTGTTGTATACGCGGCGGAAATCCTGCTTTTCTCTTAATCGGTATTGCTTATGCAGCATGGGGAGACCTGCTTTCAGCAGCTATGTCCGCAGCTAACTTAGGCAGACAGAACCTTGCGGCCCTTGCGACGACGGGCGGCGAGTACGCGGCGACCGTTCTTGGTGCTCATGCGCTTCATAAAACCGTGTTCTTTCTTGTGTACTCTCTTTTTGGGCTGGTAAGTGCGTTTCATGGGTAGAATGACCTCCTGTTTAATTCACGGCTTGCGGCCGTTTTGATTGATTTGTTTAGCTGCATCAGGGGCGCAAAAAGGCATAGTATACCCCCTGTGCATACTCTAACAGCAGAATTATAATCTAAAAGCGGCGCATTGTCAATTATTTATCTGTTTTTGTCTGCGCTTTGTGGATAAATTTCAAAAAATACTTTTTTTCTGCTTGAGAACGCTTGCAACTGTGGATAAAATCTGCTATGATACCTATACCCGCCGTGTGGAGCGACGATAAACAGCGCCCCGGCGGTTTCTTATCCACAGGATTTTTTTGTGAAGCGGTAGATATTCTCTACATATCCACTTATTTTTTCTGCATATCCACCTCTTCACTCTTCACTATCCACTTCTTCACTCTTCACTATTACCTATTACTTACAACTCTCGGGGGTCTGCGCTATGGAAAAATTCTGGCAGGACACGCTGGCCGTACTGCGTGAAAACTTAAAAGCCACCGCCTATGATCGCTGGATCCCCTCGATCCAGGGCGTACAGCGCCATGGCAGCCTGGTCAATCTGGTGGTCTGCGACGAATATGCGCGCAGCTTCATGGCCACGGCCTATACCAATATCTTCGAAGAAGCGCTGGAAGAAGTGACCGGCGAGCAGCTGCTGGTGCGTTTCATCGACGCCCCGGCCGAAATTCTGCCCAAAGAGCGCCCCACCAATATGGAGCGCCCGCACTTCAACCCCAACTATACCTTCGACACCTTCGTGGTCGGCAATTCCAACCGCTTCGCCCATGCAGCGGCGGCGGCGGTGGCAGAGGCGCCCTCTACCTACAACCCGCTCTTCGTCTACGGCGGCAGCGGCCTGGGCAAGACGCATCTGATGCACGCCATCGGCCAGAAGGTGCTGGAGCGTGACGACGCTAAGAAGGTCGTCTACCTCTCCACCGAAGCTTTTACCAATGACTTCATCAATATGGTACGCACGCAGCGCGCGCATGAATTCCGCACCCGCTACCGCAATGCCGATATTCTGCTCATCGACGACATCCAGTTCCTCACCGGTAAAGAGGGCACGCAGGAAGAATTCTTCCACACCTTCAATGCCCTGCACGACGCCGGCAAGCAGATCGTCATTTCCTCCGACCGTGCGCCGGATGAGATCGAGCGACTGGAAGAGCGACTGGTCACCCGCTTCAAGGGCGGCCTGCTGATCGATATTCAGCCGCCGGACTTAGAGACCCGCTGCGCTATTTTGCAGCGCAAAGCGATCCAGGAAAATGCCGCCATCACCGACGACGTCTTCTTCTTCATCGCCGATAAGATCACCAGCAATATCCGCGAGCTGGAGGGCGCGCTGAACAAGGTCATCTCTTATGCCCGCCTCTACCGCGTGGAGCAGATCGACCTGCTGGTAGCTAAAGAGGCGCTGCGCGGCCTGCTGCCGGAAGATGCGCCGCCCAAGCTGACCACGGCGCTGATCCAGAAGACGGTGGCCGACTTCTATCAGCTGGCTGCCGAAGATTTGAAGGGCAAGAAGAAGGACCGCTTCATCTCGCATCCGCGCCAGATAGCCATGTATCTGTGCCGCGAGCATCTTGGCTCTTCGCTGCCGCAGATCGGCCGCGATTTCGGCGGGCGCGACCACAGCACCGTCATCCACGCCTGCGAAAAGATCGCCGCCGAGCGCGCCGAGAATTTCAATCTGCATCAGGATATCAGCCAGATCGAAAGCATGCTCGGCTGCAAGCGCAGATAATATTATAAGAAGAGACCTGCCAATACGGCGGGTCTTTTTTTTGTGGTGCGGGGGTGAGTAACTCAGTACTTGTAGGGGCGGGGTTTCCCCAGCGCCCCAACCTCGTCACTCTTCACTATTACCTATTACCTATCCCCCTCCCCTCCCCCGGAACTTATCCGGGATTAATCCGGGGCAGCGGGAGTGGGGATATCTGCTATAATTGAGATAGGGATAACTGAAAAAAGCGTTCACAAATGGAAAAAGCATTGTTGTAGCGGCTTTGTTATGTTATAATGTTTGCTGAAGATTTATCGCTAAACTGGAATCGACGCTGCAAAGCGGCGACAAAAGCTGTGTATAAGCCGGGTTTGCCTGTTTATAACTACAGTTTTGCGGATAAATGCGCCGCCTTTTCCACATTTGGCGGCGATGGCTGCGGATAAGCTGCTCTGCGCTTGTGGAAAAAGCGCGAAACTACGCTTAAAAAGTGTGGGTTTTGCCGCTGATCCGGAGCAGCCGGGGCAGGATGACCGCGAAACTACACCAAAACTGTTCACATAAGCTTCCACAGCAGCAGCGGATTTTCTCCACAGTTTCCACACACATCCACAGACGGCAAAAAGCGGCAAATTTTTCCGTGGATGAGCCGTGGATGAGCGCCCACAGCCTTTCCACAGGGCAAAACGGCGCTGCGCCCAAGCTAAACGGCGCGATCTGCCACTTTTCCACATTTTCCACAGGCCCTATTATTACTACTAAATATATATATTATTACTCTTATGCAGCAGCAAGCTGCCGAAAGGACGGAATTTTTATGAAAGTCAATCTGCTCAAAGACGATTTGGCGGCGGCCGTACAGGCGGTGGCCCGCGCGGCATCCGGCAAAAATACGGTGCCGATCCTCGGCGGTATCTATCTGCAGGCCAGCGGCGATCAGCTGATCTTCCGCGCTACCGACCTGGAGATCGCTATGGAATGCGTCATCTCTGCCGATGTGGAGGCGGAGGGCGTGACCGTGGTGCCGGGACGCATCTTCAATGATATGGTGCGCTGCCTGCCCGCCGGCGATGTGACGCTGACCGTGGAAGGCGGCAAAATGCTGGTCGCCTATGCGGAAAGCGAGCTTTCGCTCAACTGTCTGGATGCGGAAGAATTCCCGCTGCTGCCCAAAGGGGAAGGCCAGATCAGCGGCGCTATCGACGCCCGCAGCTTCCGCCGCTTAGTCCGCCAGGTATCGGTGGCGGCGGCCAGCGATGAGAGCCGTCCCATCTTCACCGGCATTTTTATCCGCGTGGAAAACGGCAGCGTCACCATGGTCGCTACCGATATGCACCGCCTCGCCGTGGGCAAGGGCGACTGGCAGGGCGAAGGCAGCATCGAGCTGATTATTCCCTGCCGCACCATGCAGGAGATCGCCCGCCTGGCCAATGATGAGGAAGAGCTGATCCAGATCACCGCTTCCCAGAATCAGGCCTGCTTCAGCTTCGCCAATATCACCATGACCAGCCGCGTCATCGCCGGCCAGTATCCGGATTATCGTCAGGTACTGCCGGAGCCGCAGCTCTATGTGACCAATACCCTCGTCAGCAAGGCCGCGATGATGGCCGCGCTGGAACGCGCCGTGCTGCTGGGCCGCGATATGAACCGTGGCCGCGGCAACATCGTGAAGCTGGAATGGCTGGCGCATAAGCTGGTGATGACCTCTTCTGCCACCGATGTGGGCCGCAATGTGGAGCAGATCCCCGCGAGCCTCACCGGCGAAGAGCTGGCTGCCAACTATAATTCCCGCTATCTGCTGGAAGCGCTGAAGGTGATCGACGGCGAGCGCGTCTCCTTCCATCTGACCGGCGCCAATACCCCCGGCGTGATCGTGCCCGAGGGCGAGGATACGCTCATCGGCAGCTATATCTACCTGATCCTGCCCGTGCGCGTATAAGCCGCGGCGGAAACTACGACCAGATAAGCTTTACGCTTAAGATAATATAAGAAAGAAGGATAACCACTTATGATCACCCCCGAAGTTACCGCCAATCTGCAGGACTTTTACAATTTCAGCATTGCCGGCGTGCTGCGTACCTGCCTTTACTTCGCCCTCTACTCTATCGTGCCGCTGCTGATCGGCTTCAAATGCAAGAAGAAATTGAGCGAAAAGACTATCGCCGCGTTGATGGTTCTGAACAGCTTTGTTATCTACATCGCCATCATCATCGTCAATATCAAATTCAAGCTGGGCCTGGTGCCTAATATGATCCCCGCCTGCGTAGCCGGTCTCTTCTATTACAGCTGGATCCGCATCCGTATGCACGGCAAGCTGGAAGGTAAGCGTCACCGCGTTATCCGCGAGACCGCCGAAGCCAACCAGAAGAAGGAAGAGGCCGCTGCCGC
>JAFXLH010000041.1 GCA_017531315.1 Bacillota bacterium | reverse complement strand
GCTGGACTCGGGAGCGGGCAGCGTGCCCTCGCAGCGGGCGAAGAGCTCGGCGGCCTCGAAAACCTTGGTCTGCTCCACCGCCACGGCTTCCATCAGACCGTCGGCGTACAGCTGACTGAGAACGGGGCTCATGCCGTGGAAACGCAGGCCGCCGGCATGGTTGGCGCTGGGGATAAAGCCGCTGCCCAGGGTATACATCTTGGCCAGCGGGCAGACGCGGCCGGTATCGCAATAATCGTAGGCAAAGCGGCCGCGGGTGAGGGACGGGCAGGATGCCGGCTCGACGGCGATGACGCGGTAATCTGCCTCGCCGCGCAGCTTCTCGCCCATAAACGGCGCGATCAGGCCGCCCAGATTGGAGCCGCCGCCGGCGCAGCCGATGATCACATCCGGCTTGATGCCGTACTTATCCATGGCCGCCTTGGTCTCGAGGCCGATAATGCTCTGATGCAGCACGACCTGATTGAGCACGCTACCCAGCACATAGCGGTAGCCTTCATTGGTGGTGGCAGCTTCTACCGCTTCCGAGATAGCGCAGCCCAAGGAGCCGCTGGTGCCGGGGTGCTCGGCGAGGATCTGGCGGCCTACCTCCGTCTCCATCGAGGGGGAGGGGGTAACGTGGGCGCCGTAGGTACGCATCACTTCGCGGCGGAAGGGCTTCTGTTCATAGGAGCACTTGACCATGAAGACGCGGCAATCGAGGCCGAGATAAGCGCAGGCCATGGAAAGCGCGGTGCCCCACTGACCGGCGCCGGTCTCGGTGGTGACGCCGGTGAGGCCCTGCAGCTTGGCATAGTAGGCCTGGGCGATGGCGGAATTGAGCTTGTGGCTGCCGCTGGTATTGTTGCCCTCGAACTTGTAGTAGATATGCGCGGGGGTGCCCAGCTTCTCTTCCAGGCAGTAGGCGCGCACCAGCGGCGCCGGGCGGTACATCTTGTAGAAGTCGCAGATCTCCTGCGGAATGGGGAAGTAGGCGGTGGTATCGTCCAGCTCCTGATTGGCCAGCTCGGTGCAGAAGACGGCGCTCAGCTCTTCCAGGGTGGCGGGCTGGTGGGTGGCCGGGTTCAGCAGCGGCGCGGGTTTATTCTTCATATCCGCACGCAGGTTGTACCAGGCCTTCGGCATCTCCTGTTCTTCTAAGTAGATTTTGTAGGGAATAGTCTGATTGCTCATAAGTCTGTACCTCCTTAATTTTGCGGATGATCTATCCTGATATTTTTGCGGCCGGATGAGCAGTTGGCCGCAAACTTGGCATCGATGCGGTGGGGCGGCGGTGATGAGAGGGAAAATAAAAAATCCCCGCATCGCCAAACGCGATACGAGGGACGAAAGCCGATAGCTTCCGCGGTGCCACCCAGATTGGCAGATATACTGCCCACTTACTTTCGCGTGCCATCACACGCGCTCCGCTGATAACGGGTAGAGTCCCCGTCGACGCCTCCGGCATTTGCCATCGGGCCGCCCTCCTGAGCCCATTCACTTACGTTCCGGCTATCGCACTCTCAGCAGCGGCGACTCTCTGGAAGCTTTATCCGTAAGCTACTCTCCTCAATCACAGGTTTGCTTATAAATATGCAAATATTATATGCCGGCGGGAATAGCTTGTCAAGCTAAATTTTCTATGTTAACGCGGTAAACAGTTGCGCCCGCCCCATAAATAGTGTAAAATATAGCCAAAGCAAGCATAATCCCAGCAAAAGGAGCGTACAAGTTATGGAAAAATTCATTACAGGACTGCGCGAACGCGCCAAAGCCCGCCGCAAACGCATCGTGCTGTGTGAAGGCGAAGATACCCGCATCATCGCCGCCGCACAGGAGATCATCGCCACCGAAATGGCAGATGTGGTGCTGATCGGCAACCCGGTGAAGATAAAGATGCTGGCCGAGGCCGCCGGCAATAAGCTGCTGGATAAAGCCACCATCATCGACCCCAGCGAGCCCACCCCGCTGCGTAATGATCTCGAGGCCGAGCTGCTGCGCCTGCGCGAGAAGAAGGGCATGACCGCCGAAAAAGCGGCCGAGCTGATCGCCAACCCCGTGTACTTAGGCGTAATGCTGGTGCATGCCGGCTTCGCCCACGGCATGGTGGGCGGCGCGGCGCTGCCTACTTCCGATATCCTGCGCCCGGCGCTGCAGATCCTCAAGACCAAGCCCGGCGTCAGCGTATGCAGCGGCGCCTTCCTCATCGTCTCCCCGCATAAGGAATTCGGCACCGACGGCCGCCTGCTGCTGGCCGATTGCGCCGTCACGCCCGACCCCACCGCCGAGCAGCTGGCCGATATCGCGCAGGTGACCGCCAAAACCGCGATGGCCGTCTGCGATATCCCGCAGCCGAAAGTAGCGATGATGTCCTTTTCTACCAAGGGCAGCGCCAAGCACCCGCTGCAGGATAAGATGGCGCAGGCCACCCTTTTGGCTCAGGAGCGCTACCCCGACCTGCCGGTAGACGGCGAGATGCAGCTGGATGCCGCCCTGGTGCCCTCGGTAGCGCAGGCCAAAGCCCCCGGCAGCCCGGTAGCCGGCCAGGCCAATGTGCTGATTTTCCCCGATCTCAATTCCGGCAATCTGGTCTACAAAGCGATGCAGCGCTTCGGCCAGGCCTATGCCTTCGGCCCGATCCTGCAGGGCATCGGCAAGCCCGTCAACGACCTCTCCCGCGGCTGCACCGCCGACGACGTAGTAAACACCGCCGCCATCGTCTGCCTGATGGACTAAGATCATACAAGAAAGCCCCCTCATCCGAGGGGGCTTTGTTCTTGCTATCACCGGCAGCGGGGGCGGGGCGGGATGGTGAAACTACGGTTTAATACTTC
>JAFXLH010000040.1 GCA_017531315.1 Bacillota bacterium | reverse complement strand
GCTGCGGCCGGTCACGGCTACGCGGATGACATTGCTGACATCGGCGATAGAGCCGGGGTAGAGCTCGGGGTTCTTCTTGTACAGCTTGGGCTGCAGGGCGAAGCCGAGGTCGCCGCAGATGACCTTTACTTTATCGAACCAGGCGCTGTTGTCGTCGGCAAAATCTACGGTAGCGAGGTAACGGCGGAGAATTTCGCGGCGCAGCTCTTCGTCCATGGCGGGGAAGGCGTCTTCGATCTGGAAGCGTTCCGCATAGTAGAAGGAGAGGAACTTGGCGGCCTGTGCCCAGTGTACCAGGTCTTTGCGCGGGCGGTCGCCGTCGCGGCCCATGTCGATGATGCGGCAGGCATAGTCTTTGTCCGCTTTCAGCAGGGCGGCGAATTCGGCATCGTAGCTTTCCGCCCAGGCGAGCAGCTCATCATAGATGGCGGTGGCGGGCATCTTGATCAGTACTTCTTTGCTGATATCGTTCAGCTTCACGATATCGAAGAGCGTGCCGGAATTGCTCATCTTCTCGGCGGTGAAGGGGAAGTCCTTGCGGTCGGCGTCGGGATTGGCGATGCGCCATTCCTCGAAGTTGGAGTTCAGCACGGTCAGCAGGTATTCCCAGATGGCATCGGGCAGATAGCCTTCGCTGCGGTAGTAGGAGAGTGCCAGCTCGGGGTCTTTGCGCTTGGAGAGCTTGCGCTTCACGTCGCCGTCCATCTTCATCAGCTGCGCGGTGTGGCAGTAGATGGGGCGCGGCCAGCCGAGAGTATCGAAGCATTCCACGTGCATCGGCAGGGTGGCCAGCCACTCTTCGCCGCGGACCACGTGGGTGGTACGCATCAGGTGGTCATCCACTACATGGGCGAAGTGGTAGGTGGGGATGCCGTCGCTCTTGAGCAAGACGAAATCCTGATAGTTTTCCTGCATCACCAGCTCGCCGCGGATGGCGTCGGTGACGGTGATATCGGCTTCACCGGTGCCATGAGAGCGGAAGCGCAGTACATAGGGCTTGCCGGCGGCGATATTGGCCTCGATCTCATCAAGCGAGAGTTCGCGGCATTTGGCCCATTTGCCATAGTAGCCGAAATTGGCCTTCTCCGCGCCCTGCGCCTCGCGCATCGCGGCGAGTTCCTCTTCGGCGCAGAAGCAGGGATAGGCGCGGCCGATCTGCACCAGATATTTGGCCACGGCGTGGTAGACGGCGGCGCGCTGGCGCTGGCGGTAGGGGCCGTAGCTGCCGTTATCGCCCTCGATGGTGGCGCCTTCGTCGAAGCTAATATTGAAGAAGGACATGGAATCGATGACCTGCTCCACAGCGCCTTCTACCTCGCGCTTCTGGTCGGTATCTTCCACGCGCAGGAAGAAGACACCGCCGCTCTGGTGGGCGAGGCGTTCGCCGATCAGCGCATTGTAGAGGTTGCCCAGGTGGACGAAGCCGGTGGGGCTGGGGCCGATGCGGGTGACCATAGCGCCCGCGGGCAGGTCGCGCTGCGGATAAGCCTTTTCATAATCTTCGCGGGTGGCGGTGACGGCCGGGAACAGCAGTTCCGCCAGTTTGATGTTATCCATATACAAAACTCCGTTTCGTAGTTGATGTACGCATTTACGCTAACTTTTATTATATAAGCTAGGGGCGGGTAATGTCAATTGCCGGATATAAAGCTCCCTTTTACCCTTTGGACTGATTTAAGATATAAAGAACCTCCCTCCGTCGAAGTGACGAAGGGCGGTATATCCACGGACATCAACCGTTCGATAAATTGGAATTTATCGACCTGCTATGCCTTTTCCTACCACATAAATACCAGCCAGCATTTCAGCGATTGATATTCCCAATAGAAGTCCTGAGAAAAAGTCTTTTACATTGGAACCGCCAAGCGTATAAGAAAGTGCCTGCAATGCAATTCCCATTACAATAAGTAACACTCCGTAAAGCAAGTTTTTTTGCT
>JAFXLH010000039.1 GCA_017531315.1 Bacillota bacterium | reverse complement strand
CTGCGGACGGTCGCCGCGAGGCTGATAGGGACGGTCACCCTGCGGACGGTCGCCGCGAGGCTGGAAGGGACGGTCACCCTGCGGACGGTCGCCGCGAGGCTGGAAGGGACGATCACCCTGCGGACGGTCGCTGCGCTGCTGATAAGGTCTGTCGCCCTGCGGACGATCGCTGCGCTGCTGGTAGGGACGGTCGCCCTGCGGACGATCGGCGGGTTTGGCAGCTTCCACCGGCTTTTCGGCCGGGGCGGCAGGCTTGGCGGCTTCGGCCGGCTTTTCGGCTTCAGCCGGCTTGGCGGGAGCGGCGGGTTTGGCAGCTTCCACCGGCTTTTCCGCCGGTTTTTCGGCCGGAGCGGGCTTTTCGCTTTCGGCAGGCTTGGCAGCTTCGACCGGTTTTTCTACGGGCTTAGCGGCTTCAGCCGGCTTTTCGGCCGGTTTTTCCGCCGGAGCGGCAGCCGCAGTATTTTCTGCCGGCGCAGGAGCTTCCGCTTCCACGACAGCCTTGGGGATGCGCTTGACGCGCGGCACGAATTCGCCGGCCGGGGCAGCGGGCTGCTCGGCTTTGGCGGGCTTTTTACCGGCTAAACCGGCACGTACCAGTTCCACCTCATTTTCACTGAGCACACTCATGTGGCTCTTCACGGTGATGCCTTTCTTCTGCAGAACGCGCATCACGTCTTTGCTGTCAGCAGACAGTTCCTTGGCTAATTCATAGACTTTCATTTTGGCCAAACCTACCACTCCTTCTTCAATACGGTAAATATTTATAATTCTTAAATCTTGGACTTCTGTTCGGCTTCTTTCAGCACCTTGAGGATGGCTTTGGTAAAGCCGGCATCACACAGCGCCAGGGCGCCGCGGCGGCTCTTGCCCACCACCAGGCCTAAAGAAGTTTTGTCTTTCCATTCCAGTACCGGCAGATTGCGCTTTTCCGCCTGCGGCAGCAGCTCATCCTTTACGGAGGCGGCGGCATCGGCGGCGATGACCAGCAGCGTGGCCTTGTTCGCCTTCAGCGCTTCCTGCGTCAGCATATCGCCGGCGGCGATCTTGCCGGCCTTCTGCGCTATGCCGAGGTACCCGGCGATGCGGGCTTCTACCGCATCATCTATCTTATGCATCTGCATCCTCCGTGGATTCCGTTACTGCCACCAGTGCCGCCAGCTCATCCAGCAGGGCATCGTCCAGCTTGCACTTCAAGGCCTTTTCCAGCGCGTGGCTTTTCTGTGCGCGCTTCCAGCACTGGTTGTCGCGGCAGATATAGGCACCGCGGCCTGGCTTCTTGCCGCTGCCATCCAGAGAAACTTCGCCTTCCTTGTTTTTGACCACGCGGATCAGCTGGCGTTTCTCTTTCATTTCGCGGCAGGCAACGCACATACGCTGCGGAATGTTCTTCATCTGATCATCCCCTTGCGCTTATTCTTCGGCAGGCAGTTCTGCCAGTTCTTCGGGCATATCCATATCGATATCGTCGCCGGCGGCAAGGATCTCTGCCATCTGGCTTTCGCTCTTGATGTCGATCTTCCAGCCGGTGAGGCGGGCGGCGAGGCGGGCATTCTGGCCTTCCTTGCCGATGGCGAGGGAGAGCTGATAATCCGGAACAACTACCTGAGTGAAGTGTTCTTCTTCATTGACATCGACGGAAACGACCTTGGCCGGGGAGAGAGCATTGCTTACATATACGGCCGGGTCTTCATCCCAGCGGACGATCTCGATCTTTTCGCCGCACAGCTCATTGACGATGGTCTGTACGCGCAGGCCCTTGGAACCGACGCAGGAACCGACGGGGTCGACGTTTTCGTTGGCGCTCCAGACGGCGATCTTGGATCTCCAGCCGGGCTCACGGACGACGGACTTGATCTCTACGGTGCCATCGTTGATCTCCGGCACTTCGCGTTCAAAGAGGCGCTTGAGCAGATTGGGATGGGTGCGGGATACGAGAATCTGCGGGCCTTTGCTGGAGCGGCGGACATCCAGTACATAGACCTTGATGCGGTCGCCGGGGCGATAGGTCTCTTTGGCGATCTGTTCATTGGGAGCGAGCAGGGCTTCGATCTTGCCCAGGTCGATAAAGATGTTTTTATTCTCTACGCGCAGTACGGTGGCGGTGATGATATCGTCCTTGCGGGCGGAGAACTGGTCGTAGACCATGGTGCGTTCCGCTTCACGCAGGTGCTGTACGATAACATGCTTGGCCGTCTGGGCGGCGATACGGCTGAAGTTGCGGGGGGTTACTTCCGATTCGAAAACGTCGCCGATCTCGAAGTCGGGGTCGTAGCTCTGGGCTTCGGCAAGGGACATTTCAACTTTGTCATCTTCCACTTCGGCGACAACTTCCTTGCGGAAGAAGACGTGGATATCGCCGCTGCCGCGGTTCATTTCCACACGCACGTTCTGGGAAGAGCCGTAATGCTTCTTGTAAGCGGCGATCAGCGCGGCTTCAATAGCTTCCAGCAGGACTTCCGTGTTAATGCCTTTTTCTTTCTCCAGGTCTTTCAGCGCATCGATAAATTCCTGATTCATCTGTTCCTCTCCTTATGCTTTATACAACTTTTTATTTATGACAGCAGTTATCACTGCTTAGATATCGGCTTTGAGGTGGCATTTGGCCACGGCTTCTTCGGCAAAGGCTACGCGCTCTTCACCGATGAGGATGTAGATATTTTCTTCATCCTTGCCATCCAGCACGCCCTCAAACTCCTTTTTGCCGTCTTTGGCGGCATAGAGCTTGACGACTACTTCCGCACCGGCAAAGCGCTTGAAATCCTCTTCGCGGTGCAGCGGGCGTTCCAGACCGGGAGAAGAGATCTCCAGGTAGTACTCATGCGGGATGCAATCCACTTCGTCCAGCTTATCGGAGACGAGATTGCTGACGGCTTCGCACAGGTCGTGGTCTACCGGGGGTTCGCGGTCGATGTAAAGGCGCAGATACCAGCTGCTGCCTTCCTTGACGTATTCCACGTCGATAAGTTCGGCGCCGCAGCAGGCGGCCAGCGGTTCGCTGAAGCTCCAGACGGTACGCTCGATCAGGTTATAGTCTACAACAAAAGTTTTTTTCTTAGCCATTTTCTCTTCCTATGCACATATTTTACGCAATTTTGCGTCTGGTCAAAAGAAAAAGTGGGAAAAATTCCCACTTCTTACGCAACAACAACAAGTTTCCGCTAATATCCTACCATAATAAAAAAGAAAAAGCAACACTTTTTACCAGCTACCTGCGCTTTTTTTACGATTTTGGGAAGCATAATGCGGCAGCAAAGCCGTCTTCCCAGCCGACCTCGGCCAGCGGATCAAAAACATTGACGCGCGCGGCCAGTTTTTCGGCGCGGCGGCGCACATCTTCCTGCATCAGCGCGGCAACGGCGATCTGCAGCGGCGCATTGCCCAGGCAGTACAGCTTATCCGCCAGCACCTCCGGCAAAAAGCCCGCCGCGCACAGCTCTTCACCGCTGCAGCCGCGCGGCAAAGCGCCGTAGAGCAGCACCCGGTCTATATCCTGCGGCCAGAGATCCGCCTTTTGCAGCAGCATATCCAGAGCGCAGCGCAGGGCGCATTGCGCCAGCTGCAGGGAGCGTACATCCTCTTGATTCAGCCATAGCCGCTGCTCCTGATCGAGATAGAGCTTGCCGCCGGCCAGCCGCCCCTCGCTGCTGATGCGCCCCTGTGCCAGCAGCTGCGCCAGCGCCGAGACCGCGCCGTTGAAGCTGAGTCCGCGCGGCGGCGCATCGCCCACCGTCTCCGGCAAAAAGGCATCTCCCCACAGCCACAGCCGGTACGCCGCACCGGAAAGAGGCGGTATACCGCAGGAAAGCCCCACCGATTCCAGTACCGCACCGCCATAGACCGCGCAGCCGCTCAGGCGGTCACCGTCTGCCAGCAGCAGCTCGCAGTTGCTGCGCAGACCGATCAGCAGCACCCGCTCCCGTTCCTGCTGCGGCAGTCCCGCGCTGAGCGCCGCTACCGCCGAGCCGCCTATCCCCTGCCCCGCTACCGGCAGCAGATAGGCTTCCCGCGCGCCGATGCCCAGCTCCATGCCGCGCAGGGAGACCATACCGCTGCTCGCGCCGCCGCCCAGCACCGCGGCGGAAAGCGGGTCGGCGGCGCAGGAGATGCGGCTGACCATCAGCGGATCAATGGCGGCAGCCTGACAGAGCGAGGCGGCGAGATAGCGGATATCCTGCGCCAGCGCGGCTCGCAGCACCGGCAGGCGCGCTGCGGCATAAGTTTCGCGGCGGCGCAGGTCGGGCGCAAGGCGGCGCTGGCTATTGCCACAGGCGGTGCGCGCCAGCACCTTGCCGCAGCGCAGCTCTACCAGGGCCGCTTCGATGATATCCAGCCCGATATCCAGCGCCAGACCGCAGGGCAGGTCATTACGCAGCAGCGGCTCATTGCGGCGGTGCAGAGGCAGACTGGGCAGCTGCACGAACAGCTCGTCCTGCGTATGACAGCAGGCCAGCCGCCAGCCGCTGCGCAGCTCGGCCAGCGAGAGCACCGCGTATTCTTCCGCCACCGGCTCGCAGGCATCGGCGGGGGCCAGGCGCACGCGGCATCTGCCGCACAACCCGCCCGCCTCGCACTCTTCCGCCAGCAGCCCGGCGCGACGCAGCGCCGCAGCAATGCTCTCCCCTTCTCTCATTTCTACCTGCAGATTTCCCTCTTCCCTAAGTACAGTCAGCATATCGGCACCTCATTTTGTTTGATACCGCTGATTATAGCGCAGGCAGGGAGCGAAACTTAGCCAATGCCGTCGAAGCAAAAAAAGAAGCCCCGCCGCAAAAGCGACAAGGCCATGGGGCAGCCGTGCGGCGTATCCACGCATTGACGGCAGCCCACGCAGGCGGTGCGGTCGGGCACGGCCGTCCAGCCGGCGGGGTGGAAGCGGTGGCGCTCGGCGGCGGTGGCGTTGCGCGCCAGCCGCATGGCGATGCAGCAGCAGGGACAACAAAAGCAGATCTCAACAAAATCGTCCATCAAATCATTTCGCACACCCCACAGCATCTGCTCCACCTCGATCCACACCGCCTGCCCCATCAGCCCCACGCGGGCGGCCTCGTCCACCCGGGCGCAGGCCTCCTCGTAGGTAAACTGACGGCCCAGCTCGTGCTTGACCACCGCCTTCGCCGCCTCGCCGAGAAAGAGGCAGCCGAGGTCGTGGGGAAACGCGCCGCAGTCGTTGGCCTCGCGGCAGAGGCAGCCGTCCATGCCGGCGATGTAGGGGACGGTTTTGAGCGACTCCTTAATGAGGTCGAGGGGAATGACCACCTTTTCGCCCTTGTCGGCGACGTCCACATGGAGCGGCAGCACCACCGTGCCGGTCGGCCGCTCCCTGTCGGGGTAGAGCTTGATGCCGGTTTTGTACAGCCGCGCCTTCCAGCCGCCCTCCTTCATCCACACCGAGAAGCGGACGAACATCTGATAGAGCTTCAACGAAATCGGCCAGCGTTTCTTACTCATATAAAGGACATTTTCAAGTAGCCAATTATAGATTCCAAGTCCCTTTGACTTGTTTTTATACGGAAGAAATCCAACCTCCTTGCGGTCCAGGCGCTCCTGATCGAGATAGAGGACGTTGCCCTGCTCATCGAGGTTGGAGGCCTGTTTTTTCGTCTCTGTTCGGTTCATCGTTCCCTCCGCGCATCTCGCATCTGATCTTGATTCTTCGCCAATGTCTTAGCCAACAGCCCGCTGTCGCCCGCTGCGGGGTCGTTTTGGGGCGCAGCGCCCTGTTTGAGCGGGCCTGTCCACGCGGCCCTTCCGCCGCGCCGTCTGCTCTTTCGCGCAGGCGGGTGCGCGGGGCCGTGTCTCTGCATGGAAGACATTTCCTCCCCGTCAGTAGCCGATTTCCCGGAT
>JAFXLH010000038.1 GCA_017531315.1 Bacillota bacterium | reverse complement strand
CGGGGCTTCTTCCGCGGCAGGCGCGGCAGAATTGTCGCTCACGCCGTTTTCTGCGGCTTCAGTCGCCGCCTGCATTTCCATAGCCAGCTGCATCAGCTGCGCGCTCTCGTCTGCAGCAGCCTGGGCGGCCTCGATCGGCACGGCAGCAGGCTCAGCTGCGGCCTCGGCAGCTTCCATTTCCAGCTGCGCGCCCACTTCCTGCAGTACTTCTTCCAGGTGTGCGGCATCTGCGGCCATCCGCGGCGTTACGATGCGCCCGGCTACCCGTGCGCCTACACCGAAGACGCCGCCGCCGATCGCGCCCATCATGCTCTGATAAGCCGCCTCGCGCAGGCTAAAGGGAACATCGCGCTCCAAGATGAAGTTCTGCAGCGCCACTTCCAGGCCATAGGCGACACCTTCTTCCAAAGCCTCGGAGAAGATATCCTGCAGCACGGAGCCGACCACCGCTTTACCGCCCACGCCGCCGAAACCTTCGATCAGACCTTGCGCCACGGCGTTTACCGCAGCATAAGCATGGGCGCGGCCGCGGATCATACCCTCGTCCTGCATCGCATCTTCAAAGCTGTGCCCGTAGATGCTCGCGCTCATCAGCCCCATTACGCCGCCGGCACCGGTAAGCGCGCCGGCAGCACCCAGCACACCCAGCTGCCCCAACTGGCTCAAAGCATCGCTGGCCGCCTGCGGAGCGCCGGTTTCTTCGCGCAACATAGCGCGGTCGGCGTCAAGCTGGCTTTTCCAGCCGGCCATGCGCTCATCGGTTTTGGCTGCCAGCGCCGCCTGCTCACGGCGCAGTGCCTCGCTGATCAGCTGATCTTCCGGGTCTTCCAGCAGGCCGCGTTCCAGCTTTTCTTCTTCGGTAAGCGGTCTGTCCTCGGCAGAGATGGCTTTTACCATCTTGCCCACACCCTCAATGGTGTCGGCAGCGCCGCCCACGATCTCCTTGCCGGCATACTTTGCGGTTTTGCCGGGGTTTGCGTGGGCAAAGCTGCCAAATTCGCCCCATTCGGCGGTGCTTTTGCGCTTCGCTTCCGGGTCGATCCAGCCTGCAGGCTTATCTTCCGGATCGGGGATAAGCCCATAGCGCGCCGCATCGTCCTCGCGGGCAGCAGCACCCAGCGCCGCTTCCGGGCGCTGGGTCTGCTGATTTTTTGCAGCGGCTGCTTTCAAACGGTCGCCCAGGCCGAAACCGGAAGCGCCAGCCTGCTGCGCCTGCACCTTCTGCGTGCCCTGCTGCAGCTGCTTGGCAAAGTCGCTGCCGGTTTCGCTCTGCGGTGCGGTGCCGCCATTATTAAGTGCTTTTAATCTATCACCGAGTTTCTGCTGTACCATATTCGCCTCCTATAATCAGACAAGGTTCAGCTGTGCGTAGATCTGCTCCATCTGTGCAGCGGTCAAGCCGCGCTGCAGGCGGATGTCTTCCAGGTAGTCAGCGGCCGCCTGTTCGCTGCGCTTAGCCAAGGCCACCGCCGTGGGAATAATATCCTGCACGCGCAAGCTGCCCTCT
>JAFXLH010000003.1 GCA_017531315.1 Bacillota bacterium | reverse complement strand
GGAAGCGCTCTCCCGTGGCGCCAAGAGCTGTCTCTTTGTAGAGAGCGACCGCAAGACGGCGGATCTGGTGCGGCAGAACCTGAAGGGCTGTGCGCTCGAGGGCGGCACGGTGGTCTGCGCGGATTGCCGCCGCGTCATCGCCGAGCAGGCGGCACGGGGGCAGCAGTTCGATCTGATCTTCCTCGACCCGCCCTACAACAGCGGCCTGCTGCCGGAAGTGCTGCGGCTGATAGCAGAAGTGGGCATCCTGGCTGCAGGCGGGCAGATCGTGGCCGAAACTACGCGCAAAGACAGCGATATCGCCCTGCCGCCGGGCCTCAGCATCCGCAAAACCGCCAATTACGGCACCGTCGCCGTGCATTATATCATCAATGAAGTCAGGGAGGATTGACCGATGAGCGAACAAATTGCCAAAGTAGAAGCGCTGCTGCAGGAAGTGGAAGATATGGTCAGCAATGCATCCCGCGTGCCGCTTACCGGCAAAGTGCTGGTAGATGGCGATGTGGTGCTGCAGTATGTGGACAAGCTGCATGCCGCCCTACCGGATGAAGTGCGTCAGGCGCAGCAGATCATCAGCCAGAGCGAGCAGCTGCTGGAAAGTGTGAACAATAAGGCCGAGACGATGCTGGCCGAGGCCCGCACCCAGAGCGAAAAGCTGCTGGAAGAGAGCCGCGCTCAGGCCAAGGCGCTGGTGGAAGAGGCCAATGCCTATGCCAAAGCCCTGGTAGAAGAAAGCGCCCTCTATCAGGAAACGCGCCGCCGCTGCGATGAGCTGGTGGCCAATGCCCAGCAGACCGCCATGGGTCTGCAGCAGGATGCGCTCATCTATTCCGATGACGTCCTCGCCCAGCTGGAAGCCAATCTGGCCAAGGTAGCCGCGATGATCCAGCAGAACAGAGCCGACTTGAGAAAGTAATGTAACTAAAAGCGAAAGCACCGTTCGTGTGAACGGTGCTTTTATTATTTGCTGATATTGATGCCGTGGTCGCCGATCTCCAGGCTGCCGTCTTTCAGCGAGATGTGGGGGCGGAATTCTACTGTTTGGCCGTTGTGGGTGATGCGGACGGTGGCATCGGGGAAAATATCGCTGACATTGCATTGCAGGATGAAGGCCTCGCCCTTATCCGGGGTGTAGAGCAGCTCGCTGCTCATCGTGGCCAGATCATTGCGATATAGCTGCACCTCCGCATCGGCATAGCGCGGTATCACCAGATAATATTCCGCGCCGGAGAAGAAGTAGAGCGGCGGCGCTTCCTTGCTGTCCAGATACAGCTCCTGATAATGCTCCAGATCGCGCATTTCCCCATAGCCGAGCCAGGCCACGGCGTAGAGCTGGTCAGCGGCGGTGAAGGGCAGCGCGTCGCGCTTGCTCTCTTCGCTGCAGGCACTCAGCAGCAGCGCCAGCATCAGTATGACGGCGATGATGTACTTCTTCATTGCGTATCCTCCTTGGCCTCAGCGGTTTTCTTCCGGCGGCAGCACCCAGGGCAAACGGTAGAAAAATTCCACATCGAAATGCGGCGTGGGGAAGCCCGGCGCGCCGTATGGGTAGGTTTCGTGACAGCAGCGGCCTGCTTCTTCATTCTGCGGTGGCGTGGCAAGTATCTCGCCCGCCACGCGGTAGCTGAACTGGTAGAGCACGCCGCGCTCATCGGTATACAGCTCGCACACATAGGTGGCCTGATGCGGGGCTATGCCCAGCGCATCCAGCGTATCCAGCACCGGCTGCGGCAGAGCGCGCTGCTGTGCCAATGCCAAAAAGTTGCGGCAGTCGCCGCATTCGCAGTCCCAGCCGGGCGAGGTGGCATACCACTCCTGCGTAGCGACCTCGTCCACGGCTACGGTATAGCCGAAGTATTCGCGTTGTAGCATCGGGGCATACCTCCTTCTTCCTATATTATGGCATAGGCGCGGGCGGCGGTCAAGCGGTCGCCCACCACAGCAGCGCCGCCAGCGCCATCGCGGCGGGGCGGGAGAGCAGGTAGGCGCGGGGGGAGATATCCGTATCCGCCAGCATCGCCAGCACCTGCGCCTGCACCGAGAGGCCGCCCCAAGCCGCCGCCAGCAGACAGAGCAGCGGTCGCGGCGCGGTAAGCGGCAGCTCTGCGATGGCCGCCATGCCGATGCTCAGCTCGCAGGTGGCGCTGAGCAGGGCTTCTGCCGCAGCAGCGCCTAAGCCCAGCCGCTGCAGCAAGGCCAGCAGCCCCGCATCGGCGATGAGCCGCGCCAGCAGCGCACACAGCACCATCAGCGCGCCGATCAGCAGCAGCTGCTGCGCGGCGGTGACGGTAGTACTTTTGAGCAGCTGCAGCGGGTCGAGGCGGCCCATCTGCGCCCGTTGCGGCGGCGGGGCGGGGGAGAGCGGCTCCCGGCGCAGCCGCGCTGCTATCCCTGCCAGCATCCCCAGCAGCAGGCTGCCGCCATAGCAGCAGCAGAGCATCCGCCCCGCCAGCTGCGGTGCATCCAGCAGCGCGGTGGCTACCCCGGCGCGGAGGTAGAGCGGGCCGGGGTTGTTGCAGCAGCAGAGCAGGCGGGCGGCTTCGGCGCGGGAGAGCAGGCCGCGGCGGTAGAGGGTGGCGGTCATCAGCGCACCCGAGGGAAAGCCGGCGCAGAAGCCCAGCAGCACCGCCGGGGCGGCGGCGCCGGGCAGGTAGAGGAGCGGGCGCATCAGAGCTTGCCAGCGGCGCGCCCATGCTTCTACCCAGCCGCCGGCGGTGAGCAGCCCGGCGCAGAGGAAGAAGGGCAGCAGGGCGGGGACGATGCTGCCCCACCATAGGGCAAGCGTGGCGCGGACGAGGGCAAGGGCGGCGGCGGGGGCGAGCAGCAGGTAGGCGATAAGCAGCAGGCAAAGGGCGCTAAGGGCAGGCATCGGCATCACCAATCGGCGGCATTTACCATAAAGCTATGTGCGGCGCAGGCAGGTTATCCACGGCTTTATCCGCAACTTTTGCGCTAAATCGGGCTTATGTGAAAAAATTTTCAGTTGTGCCATATTGTAGCAGGGATAAGCATATGATATAATACCTTTTATATAATCGCCTAAGTGTTTTTTGTCGGCGGCGGTATTATGTGAAATGATGAACGGGGGACACTTAATGAAAGTTTTGGTTTTAAACAGCGGCAGCTCCTCGCTCAAATTCCAGTTGTTCGATATGGAAAATGAAGCGGTGATCGTCAAGGGCGATGTGGAAAAGATCGGTCTTGATGGTTCGCATATCGTTTATTCGCCCATGGACGGCGAAAAGATCATTCGTCAGCGCAATGTGGCCAACCATGCCGAAGCCATCGATCTGGTAATGTCGATGCTGATGGATAAGAAATTCGGCGCGATCAAGGCTGTTGCCGATATCGACGCCATCGGCCACCGCGCCATCCACGGCGGCACCAAGCTGATCGAGCCCGTGCTGATCACCGCCGATGTGATCCGCGAGCTGGAGTCCGTCAGCTACATGGCGCCGCTGCACAATCCGCCCAGCATCCTCGGCATCAAGGCCTGTCAGGAAAAGCTGCCCGGCATCCCCATGGTAGCGGTATTCGATACCCAGTTCCACCAGACCATGCCGATGATCTCCTATCTGTATGCGCTGCCCTATGAATACTACGAAAAGTACAAGGTGCGCCGCTACGGCTTCCACGGCATCTCTCACGGCTATGTTTCCCAGCGCTGCATCGAGCTGATGGGCAAGCCTTCTACCTCGCGCATTATCAGCTGCCATATGGGCAACGGCTCTTCGGTAGCCGCCATCCGTGACGGCAAGAGCTGGAATACCTCCATGGGATTCACCCCGCTGGAAGGTATGGCCATGGGCACCCGCGCCGGTCAGATCGACCCCTCCATCATCACCTTTATCATGCAGCAGGAAGGCCTCACCTCCAAAGAGATGGACGAGGTGCTCTCTACCAAGTCGGGTCTGCTGGGCATTTCCGGCGTCAGCAGCGATATGCGTGATATCGAAGTGGCGGCTCAGGCCGGTAATGAGCGCGCGGCGCTGGCCTGCTCCATCTTCGTCAAGGACGCTGTGCACTATATCGGCGCCTATGCGGCGGAAATGGGCGGCGTGGATGCCATCGTCTTCACCGCCGGCAT
>JAFXLH010000037.1 GCA_017531315.1 Bacillota bacterium | reverse complement strand
TCTCCGGCAAGGACCCGACGAAGGTAGACCGCAGCGCCTCTTACATGGCGCGCTACATGGCCAAGAACGTGGTAAAAGCCGGCCTGGCCAAGCGCTGCCAGATCCAGCTGGCCTATGCCATCGGCGTAGCCGAACCGGTCTCCGTGCTGGTGATGGTGGATAAGGGCGACGGCATCCTGCGCCACGACGAGAAGCTGGCCGCTATCTGCAGCCGCGTCTTCGACGCCCGCCCCGCCGCTATCATCGAACAGCTCGACCTGCGCCGTCCCATCTACCGCCAGACCGCCGCTTACGGTCACTTCGGCCGCAACGATCTGGATCTGCCGTGGGAAAAGACCGACAAGGTAGAAGAGCTGCTGAAGCTGGTCTGATGCCAAACCAAAACCAAACAAAAGTCAAACAGCAGGAAAACTGTATTTGAACGCGAATATGATTAAAGTTGCCGCTTTTTGCGGCTACTGATAAATGCCAACAAATTAATTTATCATACAGGAGGAAATCTCAATGAACTGCACCATTACCGATGGCGAAAAGTATCAGAAAGTATTGCGCGTAGAAGTTCCCGCCGAACAGATGGAACTCAACTACAAACTGGCCGCCAAGCGCCTGGCCGAAAAAGTAAATATCCCCGGCTTCCGCAAGGGTAAAGTACCGCAGCAGGTACTGGAAAACCATATCGGCATCGAAGCTATCCTCGAAGAAGTTGCCAACGATGTCGTAAACCGCACCTATTTTGAAGCCGTTCAGCAGACCAAGATCGAACCGGTAGAAGATCCGGCCATCGTCATGGAACAGCTGGAAAAGGGCAAAGCCCTCATCTATACCGCCACCGTCACCGTCCGTCCGGAAATCACCTTAGGCGAATACAAGGGCCTGAAGGCTGAAATGAAGATCCGCAAGGTCGAAGACAGCGACGTAGAAAGCTACATCAACATGCAGCGCCGCCGCCTCGGCAAAATGGAAGAAGTTGAAGAAGGCTATGCCGCTCAGCTCTTCGATACCGTTACCATCGACTTTGCCGGCTATATCGGCGAAGCCGCTTTCGACGGCGGTCAGGCTACCGATTACAAGCTGGAACTCGGCTCCGGCACCTTCATCCCCGGCTTCGAAGATCAGCTCGTCGGCGCCAAGGTCGGCGACCATGTAGACGTAGTTGTCACCTTCCCCGAAAATTATCAGGGCGAATTCCTCGCCGGCAAAGAAGCCACCTTCAAATGCGATGTCAAGGCCATCACCCACAAGGTACTGCCGGAAATCGACACCGCTTTCGTCGAACAGATCAGCGAAGAAGCTTCCACCCCCGAAGAACTGTATGCTGAAGTTCGCGCCCGCTTCGCCGCCGATAACGAAGCCCATGCCAAGCACCATGTAGTAGACGAACTGCTGCAGCGCGTTGCCGATGACGCCAATCTCGACCTGCCGCCGGTAATGATCGAATACGCCATCGACGAAATGGTACGTCAGTTTGCCCAGCAGATCTCCATGCAGGGCGTTCAGCTGGAAACCTACCTGCAGATGCAGCATCTGACCATGGAACAGCTGCGCGAAGACTATCGCGAACGCGCCACCAAGGAACTGCGTACCGAGCTGGTACTGGAAGAAGTAGTTGCCAACGAAGACATCAAGGTCACCCGCGAAGACCTGGATGCCCGCCTGCAGGAGATCGCCAATGCCTACTGGCGTCCTGTTGAAGAGATCACCAAGGCCTTCACCGAAGGCGGTCAGCTGCCTGCCGTTATCGCCGGCATCAGCCGCGACAAAGCTGCTGACTTCATCTTCGATAACGCCGAGATCACCAAGATCGAAGTAACTGCTGAAGAAGAACACGCTGCTTACCATAAATAAGCGGTAAAGGGGGCGGCATTGCCGTCCCCTGCCTTTTTTCGTCGCTCTTATTTCTCTGGCACTTTGAGCCATACCCGTATATTTACTGTCACACACGGGTATAAATGTTGCAGCAGTGAAAGGAGACTACAACCGATGAACGTATTTGTCCCGATGGTCGTGGAACAGACCAACCGCGGCGAAAGATCCTACGATATCTATTCCCGCCTGCTGAAAGACCGCATCGTTTTCCTGGGCTCTCAGGTAGACGATCATTCTGCCAATCTTATCATCGCCCAGCTGCTGTTTTTGGAAGCGGAAGACCCGGATAAGGACATCCGCCTCTACATCAACAGCCCCGGCGGCCTGATCACCGCCGGCATGGCCATTTACGACACCATGCAGCTGATCAGCTGCGATGTTTCCACCATCTGCGTGGGCATGGCCGCCAGCATGGGCGCCTTCCTGCTCGCCGCAGGCACCCCCGGCAAGCGCTACTGCCTGCCCAACAGCGAAGTGATGATCCACCAGCCGCTGGGCGGCACGCAGGGTCAGGCCACGGATATCGAGATCCACGCCCGCCATATCATCAAGACCAAGGAAAAGATGGCGCAGATCCTCGCCGAACGCACCGGCCAGCCGCTAGAAAAGGTCAAAGCCGACTGCGAACGCGACTACTACCTCTCTGCCGAAGAGGCCAAGGCTTACGGCCTGGTAGACGAAGTAGTCACCCCCAACAAGAAGCGCAAATAATCCCCATTAGACCATACCAATGGAGGTAATCCATGGCTAAAAACAATGATGAAACCAGATGCTCGTTTTGCGGTAAGCGCCGTGACCAGGTGATCAAGCTGATCGCCGGCCCGGGCGCCTATATCTGCAACGAATGCGTCGATCTGTGCAACGAGATCATCAGCGAAACGCCTGCCGAAGCGGAAGACGGCGCCGCCGCCAAGGCCAAGCCGCTGCCCAAGCCGGCCGAGATCAAAGCCGTGCTCGACGCCTATGTCGTCGGGCAGGAGCAGGCGAAAAAAGCGCTCTCCGTTGCCGTATACAACCACTACAAACGCATCAACTCCCCGCTGGACAAGGACGGCGTAGAGCTGAAGAAGAGCAATATCGTGATGCTCGGCCCCACCGGCTGCGGCAAAACGCTGCTGGCGGAAACGCTGGCCAAAACGCTGGATGTACCCTTCGCCGTCGCCGACGCCACCTCCATCACCGAGGCCGGCTATGTGGGCGAAGACGTAGAAAACATCCTGCTCAAGCTGATTCAGGCTGCCGACTGGGATATCGAAAAGGCCTCCCGCGGCATCATCTATATCGATGAGATCGACAAGATCGCCCGCAAATCGGAAAACACCTCGATCACCCGCGATGTTTCCGGCGAAGGCGTACAGCAGGCGCTGCTGAAGATTTTGGAAGGTACCACCGCTGCCGTACCGCCGCAGGGCGGCCGCAAGCATCCGCATCAGGAGTTCATCCAGATCGATACCACCAATATCCTCTTCATCTGCGGCGGCGCATTCGTCGGCATCGAAAGCATCATCCAGACCCGTCAGGGCCGCAATATCATGGGCTTTGGCAATGAAAAGCGCAGCATCGACGTAGCTTCTTCCGATATCATCAAGAATGTGCTGCCGGAAGACCTGCTCAAATTCGGCCTGATCCCGGTATTCGTCGGCCGCCTGCCGATCATCGTCACTCTGGAAGCGCTGGATGAAGATGCGCTGGTCAATATCCTCACCCAGCCGCGCAATGCGCTGGTCAAACAGTATCAGAAGCTGTTTGCCATGGATGATGTGGAGCTGGTATTCGAAGACGAGGCCGTACACGCCATCGCCGCCGAAGCCATCGCCCGCAAAACCGGTGCCCGCGGCCTGCGCGCCATCATCGAAGGCCTGCTGCTGGAAACGATGTTCGACACCCCCAGCCAGCACGACATCGACCAGGTACGCGTGACCAAAGACACGGTAAAAACGCACAGCAAACCCCTGCTGCTGAAAAAAGAAATAGAACTGGCCCTCCCGCCCTCTACTTCCGAAACTGCATAAAAAGAAGCAGTAAGATAGCATTTGCCGTCTTACTGCTTCTTTGTTATGATAGATTTGGGTGATAATTATGGATATTCCACAGCGCAAAAGAAACAGGTTAAAAAGCTACGACTACAGCACTCCCGGAGCCTACTTTATTACGGTCTGCACCAAAGAGCGGCAAAATTTACTCTGGGAAAATGTAGGGGCGAGCAATGCTCGCCCGCCCCAAATCGTCCTGTCAGAATACGGCCAAACAGTAGAAGCAGTAATACAGCGCATCAACCGTTACTATCCATCGGTTAGCGTAGAAAACTATACCATTATGCCCAATCATATTCATTTACTGCTGCAAGTACACGAAACAAATGGCGGGCGACCATTGGTCGCCCCTACAATATCACAGATAGTGCAGCAGCTAAAGGGGCAAATCAGCAAGCAACTCGGCAGCAGCATCTGGCAGCGCTCCTTTCACGACCATATCATCCGCAGTGATGCCGATTACCGCATGATTTGGGAATACATAGATACCAACCCGCAAAAATGGCAGGAAGACTGCTTCTATACAGAATAAAAAGCCACCTCATTTGAGGTGGCTTTTCTCATACATCCTATTCTTCGTGCAGCTTGCACAGGCACCATTCGTTATCTACGTAGAGCAGCATTTGCTCGTTGACCACAGCATAGGGCAGGCCGAGCCAGGACTCGATATTGGTCTGGTCATCCTGCGCGGGCAGCTTGTTTTCCGTCACCGCCGACTGCAGCGTGCCCAGCGTTTCCACCGGCTGCCCGTCATTCAGGTCAGCACGCTCGCCGAAGCAGAAATAGATATCGCCCGCCACCATAAAGGCCGGCGGCAGCTCGTTTTCCGCCGGCTCTTCGCCGCAAGCAGCCAGAGCAAACAGCAGCAACAGGGATAACAGCAAAACTAAAATCTTTCTCATATCGCGTCACTCCTTCTTCCCAATATTGCAGCAGCCGCCGCAGCCACCGCCGCGGCAACAGCGCCTTTTACCAACATCATGCTTTGCAGACTGGCGGCGAAATAAGCCAGCGGCGGGGCCTCCAGCTTGATGCGCCACCCCGGCACCAGATAACACGAACCGATGTACACCAGCACAAAAACCGCCACAAATATCGCCGTTCTTTTCATCTCAGCCCCTCCTTGTCTGTTTACCGATTAGACGAAAGAAAAACGGAAAAAGTTCCCTTAAAACCTCCGACCGCAGACGAGGCAAATAGCCCCGTAGGCAAGGCAGCAGGGGCGCCGCCATACCGGGTCGTATTGCAAGCCCCGATAACGCAGCCTACGGGGCTATTTGTCCGTCCCCGAACAAAAAAGCCATCTCTCTCGAGGTGGCTTTTCTACTATACAGCTTATCTCTTCGTGCCGAACAGGCCGCGCACGATGGCTTTGCCGGCGGCGCTGCCTACCTGGCCTACCATGTTGTTGATCAGGCGGTCGGTGGTCTTGCGGCGGCGGGCGGCGGCTTGCTCTTCGCGCTTGCGGGCAGCGGCCTCGGCCTTTTCGCGTTCTTTTTCACGCTTCTTCTCCGCGGCAGCCTCTTCTTTCAGGCGCTGCTTTTCGGCGGCGGCCGCTTCCTTTTCCGCCTGCTTGGCGGCTTCGGCCTCTTCTTTGGCCTTGGCTTCCGCTTCCGCAGCGGCAGCTTCCGCGGCGGCCTCTTCTTCCGCCACCTCGGTCAGCTCCTCGTAGGCAGAGCGGTTATCCACGGCATTGCGGTATTTCAGGTCAAATTCGCTGATGGCGATGGTCTGATTGACCTTGCCAAGATCGCTGGGCCCCATCAGGCTCTGCGGCGGCAGGATGAAGGCGCGATGCACCATCTGCGGGATGCCCTCCTCGTCGAGGAAGGATACCAGCGCCTCGCCGGTGCCCATCTCGCCGATGGCCGTCTCGGTATCGAAGGCCGGATTGGCGCAGAAGCTCTGCGCCGCCACGCGCACCGCCTTCTGCTCGGCAGGGGTATAGGCGCGCAGCGCATGCTGCACGCGGTTGGCCAGCTGTGCCAGCACCTCATCCGGGATATCCTGCGGATTCTGGGTGATGAAGTAGACGCCCACGCCCTTGGAGCGGATCAGCTTCACCACCTGGGTGATCTTCTGCAGCAGGGCTTTCGGCATATCGGTGAACAGCATCTGCGCCTCGTCGAAGAAGAAGACCAGGCGGGGCTTGGGCAGGTCGCCCACTTCCGGCAGCTTCTCAAACAGCTCTGCCAGCATCCACAGCAGGAAAGTGGCATAAACGGTGGGGCTCTGCGAGAGCTTCTCCGAAGAGAGGATATTGATATAGCCGCGGCCGTCCACATCGGTACGCATCAGGTCGGTCAGCTCCAGCTCCGGCTGGCCGAAGAATATCTCTCCGCCTTCGCCCTCCAGCTGCAGCAGCGCGCGCTGGATAGCGCCGATGCTCTGCGGCGTAACATTGCCGTATTTGAGGCAGATCTCGTCCTTATGCTCGCCGAGATACTGCAGCATCGCACGCAGATCTTTCAGGTCGAGCAGCAGCCAGCCGTTCTCATCCGCCACGTGGAAGGCGATATTCAGCACACCCTGCTGCACATCGCTGAGGTCGAGCAGACGCGCCAGCAGCATCGGGCCCATTTCCGATACGGTCACGCGCACCGGATGCCCCTTTTCGCCAAAAATATCCCAGAAGCGGCTGGGAAAAGCGGTATAGCTCCAGTTATCGATGCCGAAGCGCTTGATGCGCTTTTGCATACCTTCATTATCTTCACCGGGGGTGATCATGCCGCTTAAGTCGCCCTTGATGTCGGAAAGAAATACCGGCACGCCCATGGCAGAAAAAGATTCTGCCATCACTTTCATGGTGATGGTCTTACCGGTACCGGTAGCACCGGCGATGAGGCCGTGGCGATTGGCCATTTCCGGGTGCAGATAAATGCGTTCACCGTCATGCGCCATCCAAATCTTGCTGTCTGCGTACATAAATGCACCTCCGCATAGCGTTTTTTCTATTTTACCACTTTTTCCACCGCCGCCGCAATATCCACACACAATATTCTTGCCAGATGCAGCCACGGATGATAGAATAAGCAAATAGCGCCGCTGCTGTGGCAAATCTTCGGCGCACAGGATGCATATGGAACAGAATTTACCCGATTTACTGCATATACTGCTGATAGTCTGCCCGCTGGTCTTCATGGCCGGCTTCATCGATTCCGTAGCAGGCGGCGGCGGGCTCATCTCCGTACCGGCCTACCTGATCGCCGGCCTGCCCACGCATCTGGCTATGGGCACCAATAAGTTCGTGATGAGCTTCGGCACCGGCGTAGCCTGCTTCAAATACCTGAAAAGCGGCAAAGTGATGCTCAAGGTAGCGCTCATCTCCGCTTTTGGCTGCATCATCGGCAGCGCCATCGGCACCAGGCTGGCCCTGCTGCTCGATGCGGATAAATTGCGCTGGCTGCTGCTGGTCGCCCTGCCGCTGGTGGCGGTATTCCTCAGCTTCAACCGCCAGCTGGGGCATGACGATGCCGCGCCGAAAGCCCTCTCCCCCGCCCGCTTCACCATCACCGCGCTCGGCATCGGCATCACCATCGGCTGCTACGACGGCCTGATCGGCCCCGGCACCGGCACCTTCCTCATCCTCGGCTTCTCTTCCCTGCTGGGGCTGGATCTGCTCACCTCCTCCGGCTGCGCCAAAGTGTCGAATCTCGCCTCCAACCTCACCTCCATGGTGCTGTACCTCAGCGCCGGCAAGGTGTGGCTGGCGCTGGCCGGCCCGGCCATCATCTTCTGCATCGCCGGTAACTACGCCGGCGCACAGTACGCCATCCGCGGCGGCAGCACCAAGGTACGCTCCGTCATCTACGTGGTACTGGCGCTGCTGTTCATCCGCACCATCTACGATCTGTGGCTGTAAGGCTTGCCCTGCGGCAGCAGGCGGCTTATAATATGATTAACAAAGCGCAAAGGAGTGGTGCAGATGAAGACTTCTGCCGTAGAACGCATCTTTCGCCTAAAAGAGCATAACACCAATGTACGCACGGAGATAACCGCCGGCATCACCACCTTTATGACCATGGCCTATATCCTGGCGGTGAACCCGGCCATCCTGGGCGCCGCCGGCATGGATCCCTATGCGGTAATGCTGGCCAGCGCGCTGGCAGCCGCCATCGGTACGCTGTGCATGGCCGCCTTTGCCAATTATCCCTTCGTGCTGGCCCCGGCCATGGGCTGCAATGCCGTCTTTGCCTACACGGTGGTGCTGGGCATGGGCGTATCCTGGCAGATGGCGCTGTTTGCCGTCTTTGTCGAAGGTCTCATTTTCCTGCTGCTGTCGCTGTTCAATATCCGCGAAGCTATCTTCAATGCCTTCCCCTATAATCTGAAGCAAGCCACCTCGGCGGGCATCGGCCTGTTCATCGCCTTCGTCGGCCTGCAAAATGCCGGGCTGGTGATAGGCGACCCCACCACGCTGGTCAATATCGTCAACTTTACCGCCGACTTTCACAATACCGGCCTTACCGCCCTGCTGGCGCTGCTGGGGCTGCTGCTGATCGCCGTGCTGCTGATCCGCGGGGTCACGGGCGGCATACTGCTGGGGATGCTGCTGACCTGGGGCGCGGGCATCGTGCTGGAGTTTTCCGGCATCTACACCCCCAGCGTATCCTGCATCCCGGTTTGGGAGCATGCCGGGCTGGCGCCGCTCAAGCAGACGCTGTTTGCCTGCTTCCGCCTCGATTTTGCCGATTTCCGCCTTTTCGATTTTATCGTCATCATCTTCACCTTCCTGTTTATGGATCTTTTCGATACGCTGGCAACGCTGATGGGCGTGGCCAGCAAAGCCAATATGCTGGATGAGCAGCAGCGCCTGCCCAATATCAAGGGCGCGCTGTTTGCCGATGCCATCGCCACCACCGCCGGCGCACTGCTCGGCACCTCCACCACCGGCACCTATGTGGAGAGCGCCGCCGGCTGTCAGGCAGGTGGGCGCACGGGCCTGACCGCGCTGACTGCCGCCGCCCTGTTCCTGCTCTCCATTTTCATCGCGCCGCTGATCATCTCCATCCCCTATTTTGCCACCGCCCCGGCACTGATCGTGGTAGGCGTCTACATGATCAGCGCCATCAAAAATGTGGAGCTGGATGACTTCAGCGAGGCTATCCCCGCCTTTATCACCGTGGTGATGATGCCGCTCACCTACAGCGTGGTCAATGGCATTTTCCTCGGCATCATCAGCTATGCCGCCATCAACCTGCTCAGCGGCAAGCATAAAGAAAAGCAGATCACCCCCATGATCTACGGTCTGGCTATCCTGTTCATCTGCAAATACATTTTCCTCTAAAGCGCAAAGCCCCGCCCTCACCCGGCGGGGCTTTTTTGTCGATATTTTGCTCTCCCCTATTGACATATCGCGGATAAGGTGTATCATATACATATGAACACTTGTTCATATGTTCGACATTCTATTTGGAGGTTACCATATGGAAAACGCAGCAAGCATTGCCCTGGAACAGCTGGCCGAGCGCCTGCCGGATGACGAAACGCTGATCGATCTGGCAGAGCTGTTCAAAATGTTCGGCGATTCCACCCGCATCAAGATACTCTATGTCTTATCCGAGGCGGAGCTGTGCGTGCAGGATATCGCCCAGCTGGTGGGCATGAATCAGAGCGCCATCTCGCATCAGCTGCGCATCCTCAAGCAATCGCGTCTGGTACGCAGCCGCCGCGAGGGCAAGCAGGTCTACTACTCCATCGCCGATAGCCATGTGCGTACCATCATCGACCAGGGCTTCGACCATGTGAACGAATGAGCTACAGATAAGGAGAACGCGGATGAAGAAAAAATATAAGCTGATCAACCTCGGCTGCGCCAACTGCGCCGCCAAAATGGAAAAAGATATCAATAAGCTGGACGGCGTAAATGCCGCGCAGATCAGCTTCATGACGCAGCGCCTGACGCTGGACGCCGCCGAAGAGCAGCTGGAGGCCATCCTCGCCGCCGCGCAGCAGATCTGCGCCAAATACGAGCCGGATTGCCGCATCGAGCTGTAAGGAGCGCCTATGGATAAGCATCAACGCCGTGAGGCCGCGCTGATCGCGCTCGCTGCCGCGCTGTTTATCGCCCTGCAGCTGCAGCCCGCCGCCGCCCGCCCGCTGCCGCTCTATCTGCTGCCCTACCTCATCGTAGGTCTGCCGGTGATCCGGGGCGCGGTGCGGCGCATCGTGCGCGGGCAGTTTTTGGACGAAAACTTCCTCATCACCGTCGCCTCCATCGGCGCTTTTGCCATTGGCGAAGCGGCAGAGGCGGTAGCGGTGATGATTTTCTACCGCATCGGCCACCTCTTCGAAGAGATCGCCGTGGGCAAAAGCCGCCGCGCCATCAGCGCCCTTTTGGACATCTACCCCAATTCCGCCAATATCGAGGTAGACGGCGAGATCATCAGCATCGACCCCGATGATGTGGAAGTAGGCACGCTGATCATCATCCGCCCCGGCGAGCGCATCCCCATCGACGGCATCATCGAAAGCGGCTCTTCCCTGCTCGATACCTCGGCGCTGACCGGCGAGAGCCTGCCGCGCGCGGTCACGGTCGGCGATGAGGTAGTAAGCGGCTGCATCAACAGCAGCGGCCTGCTGAAGGTACGCACTACCTGCGAATTTGCCGATTCCACGGTCAGCCGCATCCTCGATATGGTAGAAAACGCCACCGCCAATAAGGCGAAAAGCGAAAATTTCATCACCCGCTTTGCCGCCGTCTACACGCCGCTGGTGGTCACCGCCGCGGTGCTGGTAGCGGTAGTGCCGCCGCTGCTGCTGGGCGGCGAGTGGGTACGCTGGCTGCGCAGCGCCTGCACCTTCCTCGTCATCAGCTGCCCCTGCGCGCTGGTTCTCTCGGTGCCGCTCTCCTTCTTCGGCGGTATCGGTGCGGCCAGCCGCCACGGCGTGCTGATCAAAGGCAGCAACTACTTGGAAGCGCTGGGCAAATGCCGCATCATGGTCATGGATAAGACCGGCACGCTCACCTACGGCCGCTTCAGCCTGCGCGCAGCCAAGCCGCAGGGCATCAGCGAAGCGGAGCTGCTGGCTCTGGCCGCCCGTGCCGAGCGCTATTCCGACCACCCGCTGGCACAGGCGGTACTGGCCGCCGCCCCCGCCCTGCCCCCCGCCGACCCGGCTGAGCAGGCAGAAGAGATCGCCGGGCACGGCGTCATCCTCACCGCAGGCGGCACGCAGATACTGGCCGGTAATGCGCGGCTGCTCGCCCGCTACGGCATAGAAGTGCCGCAGCAGGCCGCCGGCACTGTCATCCATGTGGCAGAGAACGGCCTCTACCACGGCAGCCTGCACTTAGGCGACGCGCCGAAGCCGGAAGCTGAGGCCGCGCTCAGGGAGCTGCGCTCTTTGGGCGTAGATCGCTGCGTGATGCTGACCGGCGACAACGAAGCTGCCGCCGCCGCGCTGGCTGCGGAAGTGGGCATCGGCGAATACCGCGCCGGGCTGCTGCCCGGGGATAAGCTCGCCCAGGTAGAGCAGCTGAAAGCGCAGCTGCCGCCCCAGCAGACCCTCGCCTTCGTGGGCGACGGCATCAACGATGCCCCGGCGCTCTCGCTGGCAGATGTAGTCATCTCCATGGGCCGTCTGGGCAGTGATGCGGCGGTGGAAGCCGCGGATATCGTGCTGATGGACGACAGCCTCGCCAAGCTGGCGCTGGCCATCCGCATCTCGCGCAAGACGGTGGGCATCGTACGGCAGAACATCGTCTTCTCCCTCGCCGTCAAATTCGTCATCCTGGGGCTGGGCATCTTCGGCCACGCCTCCATGTGGGCCGCCATCTTCGCCGATGTGGGCGTGATGATCATCGCCGTACTGAACGCGATGAGGTGCCTGCGTATCTGAGTTCGTTCCGGCCGAATAGGCTGCTATGCTGCGTTGTCGGCCCTTGAAATAGACCCGCTATGTCTGCGGGCCTGCCGCCTTGCCTATCAGCCTATTCGCCGCGGAAGCATTCGGCGATATAGTACTAATGATCAACAACCAAACCACACAAAAAAGCCGCTCCCTACGGAGCGGCTTTGCTTATATACATTATTTGTCAAAAGCAACCTTGGCAATCAATAACAATCTCTTCGCCGTATCATCATCCATCGTTCTCACCAGCGCGATCAGCTCCTGCTTCACGGCGCTGACCATGCCGAGGGCCTCGATCATCTCCACGGTGGGGTCTTTCGGCTCGATCAGGTCGGATTTTTCCACGCCGAAATACTCCGCCATCCGCTCGATCTTATCGATGCGCGGGAACAGCTCGCCCTTGCACCAGGCAGAAATGGTGGTATAAGGGATGTTCAGATCCTTGGAAAGCTGCTGGCGCGTCTTGCCATTGATGCTCATATAATGCGTCAGATTGCGGGCAAAGATCTCTTTGTTCTTGTTATCGCTCTTGATGTCACCGGCCATAAGCTCGCCCCTTTTCTGTAATAATTACGCTTATACTGTTATCTTAGCATAAACGCAGGGGAAAAAGCAATGGCAAGCCGCCTCAGATGCGGCCATTTTTCTCCAGCCAGGCGCGGGTGAAGCCGCGGTTCATATAGCGGGGATTGATGTAGAAAATATAGAAGAACAGCACCGCGCCGGTCAGCAGCAAGCCCACCAGCCCCATGCCAAAGCGCAGCGTAAAGAAGGCTACTACCAGCTGCACGCAGCAATAAGCCAGCTCGATGTAGCTGTTCTTGCGCCGCTGCACCGGGTCTTCCTCCCAGCGCAGATTGCTGCTTGTCCAAATAGAGCAAAGCAGCAGGCAGGTCAGACGAAACAGTATCAGGTCATTGTCCACCATCCGCACGCCATCCACCATTTTATGCGGCACCTGCGTGCAGATGTGCAGAAAACCGGCCTGCATGGAAAGGGAGAGGTTGACCAGGTTGGCGCGCAGTATCCAGTTCGGCTGCTTGCCCTGCGGCTTAGCCTGCGGTTGTTCATCCGCGCCTACCAGCTCGGCCAGGCTCAGCTCCAGCAGCGCCGCCAGCTCGGCCAGATTCGCCGCCGCGGGCTCGCTCTGCCCGCTCTCCCACTTGGAAACGGCCTGTCGGCTCACCCCCAGCTGATCGGCGATATATTCCTGCGACAGCTTCAGCTCCAGCCGCCGCCTTCTGATATTATCCGCCAGACTCATACCGCTCACCTCCTGCCTTCATCATACGGCAAAAGTTGATATACCGCAAGCAACTATTTGTCAACCGGTGGCAAATAGGCGGCAAGTTGCTGGTTTTTTGCAATAAGTGAGAGCAAAACGCCGCTTTCGCTTGCATATATAAGGCAAATGCGCTATAATGACTTAATAATATAAATCAAGAAAGGATGCCCACCATGAAAGCTATCGTTACCGTCATCGGCAAGGATACCATCGGTATCATCGCCAATGTATGCACCCTGCTGGCTGCCAACAACATCAATATCCTCGATATCAGCCAGACCGTATTGCAGGACTTTTTCACCATGAGCATGCTGGTAGATACCTCTGCCTGCCCGCTCCGCTATGAAGAGATCAACGCCGCCTTGAACGCCAAGGGCGAAGAAATGGGCCTCTCCATCCGCATTCAGCGCGCCGATATTTTCAAGGCCATGCATCAGATTTGAGGTGAAACCTATGCTGCTCAGCCATTCCGATATTTTACAGACCATTGATATGATCGACCACCAGCATCTGGATATCCGCACCATCACCATGGGCATTTCCCTGCGCGATTGTGCCAGCTCCGATATCCACCGCTGCGCCGATAAGATCTACGATAAGATCAGCCGCTATGCGGAAAAGCTGGTCAAGACCGGCTGCGATATCGAAGCCGAATACGGTATCCCCATCGTCAATAAGCGCATCTCCGTCACCCCCATCGCCATGGTGGGCGAATCCTGCGACAGCGCCGACTACACCCCGCTGGCCATCGCGCTGGACAAGGCCGCTGCCAACTGCGGCGTCAACTTCATCGGCGGCTTCTCCGCGCTGGTGCACAAGGGCTACACCAAGGGCGACCGCAACCTCATCGCCTCCATCCCGGAAGCGCTGGCTGCCACGCAGATGGTCTGCTCCAGCGTCAACGTAGCCAGCACCAAGGCCGGCATCAATATGGATGCCGT
>JAFXLH010000036.1 GCA_017531315.1 Bacillota bacterium | reverse complement strand
TCGCCGCGGCAGATCACCGCGAGACCCGCCAGCGAGCCGCCCAAAGCGAGAGAACCGGTATCGCCCATGAAGACGCGCGCCGGGTGACGGTTGAAGTAGAGGAAGCCGAGACAGCCGCCCACGCCGGCCGCCGCCGCCAGAGGCAGCGCGCGCAGATCCGGCAGTTGTACAGAAAGCATACCCGTCAGCTGCACCACTTTGGCGGTGACTACGGCAAAGCCGGCAAAGACGCTCACCGAGACGCCGCTCGCCAGCCCGTCCAGACCGTCGGTAAGGTTGACGGCATTGACCATGCCCACCACCAGGCAGGCGGTAAAGGGATAGAAGAGGATGCCCATATCGAAAAGCGGCAGCCACGGGGTGAGATAGAGCACGGTACCGCGGTGGAACAGCTGCTCTGCCGCGATGAGCAAGAGCGCCGCCGCCACAAACTGCCCCAGCAGCTTCTGCTTGGCATTGAGACCGAGATTATGATGGCGCACCACCTTCAGGTAGTCATCGGCAAAGCCGATCAGCCCATAGGCCAAAAAGCTGAATACCCACAGCCACAGCGCCGGGGCGGTGATATCTGCAAACAGCAGCACCGCGATCAGCATCGCCGGGATGAACATCACGCCGCCCATGGTAGGCGTGCCGTTTTTCACCAAATGCGCCTGCGGGCCGTCTTCGCGCACGCTCTGGCCCACCTTCAGCCGGCGCAGCAGCGGCAGCACCGCTTCGCCCAGGCACAGCGTCAGCAGCAGCGCCACCGCGCCTGCCGCCACATACTGTGCCGCCGGGAGATCCGGCGCCGTGATCCATAATGCCGCTGCCACCGCAGCGCTGCCCAGCATCAATGCTTTGTTCACTATTCTGTCCTCTTTCGCTTATTTTTCGGCTAAAGTCTGCAGCACCTGCGCCGCTGCCTCGCGGTCGTCGAAGTGCAGCTTTTCGCCGCCTATTTCCTGATAAGTTTCATGTCCCTTGCCGGCGATGATCACCACATCGCCCGCTTTTGCCTCATTGAGTGCCGCCGCGATGGCTTCGGCACGGTCGATGACCACGCGGTAATTGGCGCAGCCCACGCATCCGGCCAGGATATCGTCGATGATGGCCTGCGGCTCTTCGCTGCGCGGATTATCGCTGGTGATGATGGCGATATCGCTGTTTTCGCAGCCGATGCGGCCCATCACCGGGCGCTTGCCGTGGTCGCGGTCGCCGCCGCAGCCAAAGACGCAGATGATGCGCTGCGGCTGCAGATCGCGCGCCGCCTGCAGCACCTTCAGCAGCCCGTCCGGCGTGTGGGCATAATCCACCGCCACCACATAGGGCTGGCCCAAGCGCAGCTGCTCCATGCGGCCGGGTATCTGCGGCGTAGTGGCCAGCAGCTCGGCCGCCCGCGCCACGGGCAGACCTTCTGCCACCGCCAGCGCCAGCGCCGCCACCGCATTATAGATGTTGAACATACCCACCAGCGGCAGGTATACCGGGTAGTCTTGTCCGCCATGAGTCAGCGTGAAGCGCATACCGTCGCCGGCACAGCTGACCTCGCCGATGCGGAAATCCGCCGCGGCGCTGCGGCCGTACGTGATGACCGGCGCATTTGATGCCGCAGCAAAATAGGCAGCATATTCGTCATCGATATTAATCACGGCGCAGCCATCTGCCGGCAGGCTGCGGAAGAGCAGCGATTTGGCCTCGGCATAGGCTTCGATAGTGCCGTGATAATCAAGGTGATCGCGGGAAAGATTGGTGTAGACAGCGCCCACGAACGGCACCGCCGCACAGCGCCCCTGCACCAAGGCATGGGACGATGCCTCCATCACCAGATAGCGGCAGCCGCTATCGCGCATCTCGGCCAGCAGCTGCTGCAGTTCCAGCGCTTCCGGCGTGGTGCGTACGGCGGGCAGGCGGCGTTGGCCCACCCAGTTTTCCACCGTGCCGATCATACCGGCAGGCCCCAGCCCCTGCTCCAGCAAGTGGCGCAGGATATAGCCGCCGGTGGTCTTGCCGTTGGTGCCGGTCAGCGCCAGGCAGCGCATCGAGGCCGCCGGGAAGCCGTAGAAGGCGGCAGCCAGCGCGCCCATATCGCGGCGGGTATCATGCGCCAGCAGCAGCGGTACGCCATCCGGCAGCGGCTGCGCGGGTGCATACTGCGCCAGCACCGCCACCGCGCCCAGCTCCAGCGCCTTGCCGATATAGGCGTGGCCGTCCACACGGTCGCCCGGCACAGCGACGAAGAGATAGCCCGGGCGCACGCGGCGCGAATCGTAGGCGATGCCGCAGATATCAACCGCCGCATCACCAATCAGCGTATATAGCCCCGCGGGGCATTTTTGCAGCAATTCTGCTAAAAGCATAGCATTCCTCACAAATAGTATTAGGGGCCGGTGACCTCATCGCTCGGCTGGGCAAAGCTGACGCCTACCGTGCTGCCCGCCGTCACGCGGGCGCCCGGGGCGGGCCACTGCTCGGCCGCCACGCCCGATGCGCCGTTGGCCTGCAGCTTCAGCCCCATGGCCGAGAGCAGCTCTGCCGCGGCGGAGAGACGCTTGCCGGTCAGGTCGGGCACGGTGATGTAGCCGCTGCTCTCGCTGGTCGGCGCCTCACCCTTGACGATGCTGATGGTAGTGCCCAGCGCCACCTTGCTGTAAGAGGCGGGCGCCTGCGAAGCGATGATAGAGCCTGTGCCGCTGACGGAAGACTTGAGGCCGCAAAGCGCCAGCACTTCAGCCGCCGCATCAGGGCTGAGATTGGTCACATCCGGAACTGTTACTTTCGTCACTTCAGCCGCCTGTTCCTGCTCATCGGTAGATACCTGCGGCGTGATGCCGAGATAACGCAGCGTATCGCTGATCACGGCCTGGAAGACGGGCGCGGCGATCTGGCCGCCCTGATAGACATTGCCGCCCACATAGGGCTCATTGATATAGACCAGCGCCACGATCTCGGGGTCATCCACCGGCGCCATGCCGATGAACGAAGACACATATTTGCCCTGCTGATAGCCGCCAGCGCCGGCCTTCTGCGCCGTACCGGTCTTGCCGCCGACGCGATAGCCTTCGATATAAGCGCGGTGCGCCGTGCCGTCGGTGACGACGCTTTCCAATACGCTGCGTACGGTGGCGGCGGTATCGGCAGAGATGACCTGCCGCACCGCTTCTACCTCCAGCTCGCGCACCACATCGCCGTTTTCGTCCTCGATGCGGGAGATGATCTGGGGCTTCAGCAATACGCCGTCATTGGCCACGGCGCTGACCGCCGTGACCAGCTGCAGCGGCGTGACGGCGATACCCTGGCCGATAGCCATGGTAGCCAGCTCTACCGGGCCGAGCTTATTGGCAGCGGTGACCAGGCCGGAGGCTTCGCCGGGCAGCTCGATGCCGGTAGGAGAGCCGAAGCCAAAGGCGGTGATGTATTTATGGAAGAGGCCGCTTTCTTTGGCCTCGATGGTCTGCTGGATCTGGATAAAAGCGGGGTTGCAGGAATTCTGCACCGCCTCGCGGAAGCTCTGCGAGCCATGCGGATTGGCACGCCAGCAGCCGATGCGCGCATCTGCCACTTTGATGTAGCCGGGATCGTAGAAGCGGTCGCTCTCGCTGATCGTGCCCTCTTCCAGCGCGGTGGAGAGGGTGATGATCTTGAAGGTAGAGCCGGGCTCGTAGACGTCGGAGATCAGGCCGTTGCGATAAGCGGTGCTGTCATAATTGCTGTAAAAATTGGGGTTGTAGCCGGGGCGGTAGGCCATGGCCAGCAGCGCGCCGGTTTTGGGCTGCATGATGATGATGCCGCAGCTGGTGGGCGGATTTTCCTGCGCCATGATCTCATCCAAGGCGCGCTCGGCGAAGTACTGCACATTGCTGTCCAGCGTCACATATACGGTATAGCCGTTGCGCGGCTCCATGTATTCAAAGGTGCCGCTGCTGATCTGGCGACCCTGGCTGTCATACAGCGATACCACGCGGCCGTCATCACCGGAAAGCTCATCTTCCAGATAGTACTCGATGCCCTCCAGACCGTTGTTGTCGATGCCGACAAAGCCCAGCACCTGCGCGGCCAGCTCGCCGTTGGGGTAGTAGCGCTTGGTCTCTTCGATGACATTGACGCCGGGCAGGTCGGCCTCTTCTACCAGCTCTGCCACCTGATAATCCACTTTTCGCTGAATGTATTCGAAGTAGCTCTGCTTCTGCAGCTTTTCTTTGATCGTATCATAGGGCATATCCAGCGCATCGGACAAAAAAAGAGCCACGTCTCCCACCATATCGGCATTCTGCACATCCACGGGGCTTACCGTGATGGTATCGGCGCTGATGCTGATAGCCAGCTTGTTGCCGTTCACATCGTAGATAGTGCCGCGGGATGCGGCCACCGGTAAGTCGCGGGTACGCTGATTTTCTGCCCGTAAGCGGAGCTCGTCGCCCTGAATAAATTGCACGTAAGCAAGCTTGCACACTACCGCCAAAAAGAGCACGATCAGGCCAATCATCACTACGGTCATTCTGCTACGCATCTGCATTTTAACCTTAGTCAAATCATTCACCTCTTCTGCCCGGCGGACATGGCAATGTTATAGTTATCTATTCCCCCTGTATCATTCGCTGGCAGCCATGGCCTCATCGCCAAAGTAGCCGCCGATCAGCTCAGCCAGACTGTGCCACAGCCCCGGCCGGCCGATATCCGCCACCACCACATCGGCAGCGGGAGCCTGCTCTGCCGCCAAAGCTGCGGTGACCTGCCGGCTGATATCTTCCGACAGATAATCGATATTCTGCATATCCGAATAGACCATGCCCAGGTTTTCCATAGCATAGGCCTCGATGCGGGCGCGGGAAGACAGCGCACCGATCTCGATCTCCACATGAGAAGAGAGCACCTGCACCTCGCCGATCTGATCCTGCAGACTCTGCACCTCCAGCGCGGCGGTGCCGATGCGCGCTTCCATAAAGATATAGAGGAAAGCGGCCATCAGTACGGCTACGATCATCAGCGCAAAGGTGACGCGCTCATGCAGGGCGCGTTCATGATGCAGATCGCGCTCGGGCGCACCTTCCACTACGGAAAGCTGCGGCGGCATATTCAGTTGCAGGTCGGCTTCGGCGAAAGCGGGTCTGCTTGCACTCATGTTATGCGCTCCTCCTCGGTATCAGAACAGTTATCACAGTTTTTCCACGGCCCGCAGCTTGGCGCTGTGGGCGCGGTAGTTTTCTTCCAGTTCCTGCGGCGTGGCCAGCAGGGGTTTGCGCGTCAGCACCTTTACCTGCGCCTGATGCTTGCAGGTGCAGATGGGCTGCTTGGGCGGGCAGATGCAGCCGGTGGCCCAATCGCGGAACATTTCTTTGACGATGCGATCTTCCAGCGAATGGAAGCTGATCACAGCCAGACGGCCGCCCGGCTTCAGCAGCTGCAGCGCCGCCTCCATGCCCTTAGTCAGCACACTGAGCTCCTGATTGACCTCGATGCGCAGAGCTTGGAAAACGCGTTTAGCCGGGTGTTGGTCTTTTTCTCTTTTGGCGGCGGGGATAGCGCGCTTGATCAGCTCGGCCAGCTCCAGCGTGGTAGCCAGCGGCTTTTTCTCGCGCTGTTCAACGATGAATTTGGCGATGCGGCGCGACCAGTTCTCTTCGCCGTAGCGGTAGAAGATATCGGTCAGCTCGTCCTCGCTGTAGGTATTGACCACATCGGCAGCCGAAAGCGGCATACGGCGGTCCATACGCATATCGAGCGGCGCATCATTATGGAAAGAAAAGCCGCGCTCCGGCGCATCCAGCTGATGCGAAGATACGCCGATATCGAGCAAAATGCCGTCGAAGCCGCTGAGCCCCGCTTCTGCGGCGGCTGCGGCCATATCGGCAAAATTGCTGCGGATCAGGCGGTAGCGCCCCTGATAGGGCGCAAGGCGGCGCGTGGCTTCGGCCAGCGCTTCGTCATCCTGATCCAGCCCCAGCAGGAAGCCATCCGGCGCAGATGCCGCAAGCAGCAGCGAAGAGTGACCGCCGCCGCCCACCGTGCCATCAAGAAACAGCTTGCCGGGGGCGGGCTGCAGCACATCCAGCACCTGCTGCGCCAATACGGGGATATGATAGACCTGCTCCGTCATAGGCTCAGATCCTCAGGCCGACGCACTTTTCTGCCACGGCCTCATATTCATCCTGCGCGGCTTCGCTATAGGCCGCCCAGGCTTCTTTGTCCCAGATCTCCAGTCGGCTGGCAACGCCGACGGTGACGATCTCTTTTTCCAGACCGGCATATTCACGCAAGCCGGCCGGCAATACCACGCGGAACTGCTTGTCCACCTCGGCTTCCAGCGCACCGGCGAAGAAGATACGCGCCATCTTGCGCGCATCGGCGGTAGCGGTGGGAGAAGTGAGCATATCGCGCATCACGCGCTCCCATTCATCCACGGTATAGACGAACAGGCAATGATCCAGCCCCTTGGTGACGATAAAGCGGCTGCCCAGCTCTTCGCGGAAGCGAGCCGGCACGATATAGCGACCTTTGGCGTCTAAGGAATGACCGACTTCACCGATCAACATGCGGGCTCACCTCTCTTTCTCAGCGCTTTTTCAGCAAGATTACAGCTGCGGCAGAAAATTTTCCACTTTGTGCCACTTTGTTCCACTTAGTAACTAATTTTATTCTTCCTTCCCGCCATTTCTCCTGTTAAACTGAAAAATATTTTTTAAAGAAAAAACCGACTTCTATATCTAGAAGTCGGTAAGATTTACAAGCACAATATCTGCTTCAGCTTTATTATTTGCGGCGGTACTTTTTGAGAATCAGCCCCGCGGTCACCGCCACTACCAGCAGCAGCAGCGCCCACCAGCCCAGTACCGGCAGCAATATCACCCCGCCCACCGTCACGGCAAAGACGATGGCGGCGGCGATCAGCACGCCCACGGTGATGGCCAGCGCCGCCTTGCGCCGGGGCAGCTGCAGCAGCGCGGCGGCGAGGCAGCCGCTCCACAGGCCGGTGCCGGGCAGCGGGATGGCGACGAGGATGGTCAGCGCGGGCAAGCCGTAGCGGCGCAGGTCGGCACGGTAGCGGCGCTCGCGGGCATCCAGCCAGGCGAGGATGCGCCCGGTGAAGGGCAGCCGGCGCAGCAGCTGCAGCAGATGCGGCATCAGATAGAGCAGCAGCGGCAGCGGCAGCAGATTGCCGATGAGCGACCACAGCAGCGATTGCAAAGGGCTGAGGCCGCACAGCACGCCCAAGGGCAGCGAGCCGCGCAGCTCGAATACCGGCAGCGCCGCCACGATCATCACCGCCAGCTGCGGCGGCAGCAGCTCGAACAGCTGATCTATATTCACCTGCGCTCACCTCGCTTTCACTTGTCGCTATTATACAAAAGCAGCCCATCAAATATGATGGGCTGCTTGGTCGGTTTCAGCCTTAGTTGGCAGCGTTTTCGCCTTCGCCTTCACCTTCGGTTTCGCCTTCACCTTCGCCTTCGGTTTCGGATTCGAGACCGGCGAGGTATTCGGCATAGGAGGTGTAGTATTCGATGTAACCTTCAACGGCGGCACGGTCTTCGCTTTCGGCCGGCAGCTCATTCAGGTATTCGGTAAGATAAGTAACGGAAGCGGTGGGATTTTCGGCGGTGGCCAGGTAGCTGGCATAGGAGAGGACCAGGTTGGTGGTCTTTTCGATGCCCATGGCGGTTTCGTAAGCAGCGGCAGCCTTGTCATTGTGGCCGGTGATGAAGGCCAGTTCGGCATAGCTGGCATAGGTGTTTACCTTGGTAGCATTGTCGGTTTCTTCCGGCATGGTCTCGATGGTGCGTTCATAGGCTTCCATAGCGTCTTCCATGTAGGAGAGAGACTTGAGGTAATAACCGGTAGCGGTGGTGCTGTCGGTAGCGCTTACCTGACCGAAGGCCTGGTAATAGAGGCTGTAAACATAGCTGAGCAGAGAAGCCATGCTGCTGGCAACTTCATAGCTCCAGGTATCCGCTTCACCGTTGGCAGCATAGGCGTCGGTAACGGCCTGATCGTAAGCTTCGAGGATCTCGGGGGTGATACCCTGCTGCTGCTGGGTCTGAGCGCCTTTGGCAAAAGAACCGACTACGCCGAAGCAGAGCATGATAACGACGGTCAGCAAAATTTTGCGGTGCTTTTTGGTAAAGTTGCGGATATTGGACATGAACACGGTAAAATTCCTCCTAAAACACATTAATGCAGGCCACACTGCGGCAGCCTGATCGTTTTAACTCTATCTTATTTAATATAGTACAATCCGGTAAGCATTGTCAATCTTTTTTAGCTGTTTTTAGTTAAGTACATCCGGCTGCGGCTCTTCTTCCTCTTCTTTGAACCACTCGGCCGGGTCGGTGTGGTCGTCCCACAGCTCGATGGCGCCGGCCAGCTGCTCCTGCATCTCCAGCAGCAGCTGCGAGAAGCGGCCTTCCGCATAGAGGAAGTCGCCTATCACCTCGATCTGGCACATCTGCTCCCACTCATATTCCAGCTTGGCCACATCATCGGCCAGCTGCGCCTTGTCGCCGGGCATCAGCCGCAGCATCGCCTGCGTCTTGCGGAAGCGGCGCAGACGCTCGGCCTGCTCCGGGTGCTCATCCAGCTGCAGGAAGGCGGTGCGGTATTCGGCATAGATGCTGCTGTCTATCACCATTTGGCCCAGAGCAGCGGCAGCGGTGCAGATGTCCTCCTGCTGCTGCTGGCTGGCCAGCATTTGCGTTTTCATAACTTCGTTCATCAATAATTCCCCCGAAATTTGTCGTAACAATGAGATTCGGCACGGATGCCGCTTTTCCTTTTGCCAAAATGGGCCAGGCACAAACAGCTGCCATCCGCATAAGCTAAAGCAAAGCAGCAACACCCAAGGAGGAGCGCCATGCTTACCCATATCGTACAAAAAGGCGAAAGCCTGTGGCAGATCGCCAACCGCTACCAGATCTCTCTCGATGCGCTGATCGCCGCCAATCCGCAGATCAGCGACCCCAACTACATCATGCCGGGGCAGCAGGTGAACATACCGCAGTGGTGGCAGCCGGAGCTGCCGGATGCGGATGACGACGACCTGCCCAACTGCTGCAACAGCAGCGCCCGCCCCTGCATCTACACCGCCGCGCGCGGCGATACGCTGGTCGGCATCAGCAGCGCCTGGGAGGTGCCGCTGCCCGCGCTGCACTACTACAACCCCGGCATCAAGGCCGACGCCGAGCTAAAAGGCGGCGAGCGCATTATCATCCCCGCCGATGACGCCTGGCCCTTCGCCTACGGCTACCAGACCAGCGCCAAAATGCGCCAGCCCCGACAGGAAGTGCGGATGGCGAAAAATCCCCGCCGCCGCCGCTGATCGCTGATAATAAGACGGCGTAGTTACCGCAAATGTTCCGCCCGCTCTGTCGGTGACAGCCACATTTTGTCGCATTAAGGCGGGACGGGGAACCCGTCCCCTACTCTATCTCCCGTAAACTCTCCCCTACCCCTCATTCCACTCCGCACAAACAGGCCTTTCGGCAAGGCGCAAGGCCCGCAGTCATACCGGGTCGTATTACAAGGGCCGACAACACAGCCGCAAGGCCTGTTTGTCGCGGACGTAACTAAAAAGCCCCGCCTTTCGGCGGGGCTTTCTTCTGCAAATTAAGCAAGTTCCAGAGCAGTATTAAGAGCTTCCAGCATTTCGTCTACATCCACACCATGTACGGCGCAGCCTTCGCCGAGGGTTTCGTGGCGGGCCATGGCGCAGCCGATGCAGCCCATGCGGAACTGGGAGAAAATTTCAAAAGCCTGATCCGGGATACGTTCTACTACTTCATTGATAGTGGTATCTTTGGTAAACATTTATATCTTCCTTTCTGATAAGCAATCTGAAAAACAGTTTTGCTGCGGTAATGGCGATAGTCTACCACAAAACTGCACAAATTACAACTATTTTGCGCTCAGCATTTTACTACTACATTGTTTTTGCCCAGCAGATCTTCCAGCGCGGTGATCATGCGCGGCTCGGGGGCGACGTGGCCCACCGTTTCCAGCGGCACATATTTTTGCTGATCGCTGAAATAGAGCACCGGCGACATATCCCCGGGGAAGTCGCGCAGCAGACCCTCGATCAGCTGCAGCAGATGCGTATCGTCGCCGCTGGGTACGCGCAGGTACAGCTTCAGCGGCGGCGGGGCGATGCTGTCTACCACCATGGAGAAGCTGCCTTCACCGGTGCCATCGGCACGCAGGCGGCCTTCCATCACCGCGGCATGGCCGGGCAGCATCTTGTCGCGCCACTTGGTGTAGCTCTGCGGGAAGAGCAGGCAGCGCACATCGCCGGTGATATCCTGCAATGTGAAAGAGCCCATCTGCTGGCCGCTCTTGGTGAAGCGGTTCTGGCAGGCAGACATAATGCCGGTAAAGGTGACCTTGGCGCCGTCGCCGTATTCGACCATCTTGCCGATACGCTGCGGGTACTTTTTGGCCAGATACTTGGCATAAGGGTCGAAGGGATGGCCGCTGACATAGAAGCCGATGGTCTCCTGCTCCATATCCAGCTTATCGCGGAAGGATACCTCCGGCATGCGGATCAATTCCACTTCCGGATGATGCATCTCCTGCGCCAGGCCGAAGTCGAACAGCGACATCTGCATATCGCCCGCTTCGGCATTGACCTTCTTTGCCACTTCCAGCGCGCGCTCCATCGATGCCAGCAGGGTGGCGCGGTTTTCGTTCAGGCAGTCCAGCGCACCGCATTTGATCAGGCTTTCCAGCATTTTGCGGTTCAGGGGCACGCGGTTGCAGAAATCGGAAAGGGACTTGAATTCGCCGCCCTTTTCGCGCTCATGCACCAGCTGATCCACCACTTCGCGGCCCACATTCTTGACGCCGGCCAGGGCATAGCGGATGCGCCCCTCATCTACAGAGAATTTGAGCTTGCTGCGGTTGATATTGGGCGGCAGGATCTCGATGCCCATTTCTTTGGCCGCGGCAATGTATTCGGAGATCTTTTCCGTACTGTTCAGGTAGCTGGTCATCATCGCCGCCATAAATTCCGGGCCGTACTTGCACTTCAGCCAGGCGGTGCGGTAGGATACGATGGCATAAGCGGCGCTGTGGCTCTTATTGAAGCCGTAGCCGGAGAAGTAGCGCAGGAGCTCGAAGAGGCGCTCGGCGATGTCTTTATCCACGCCGTTATTCAGGCAGCCGGAGACGAAATCGTTCTTCGCCTTATCGATGATCTCGGCCTTTTTCTTACCCATGGCGCGGCGCAGCATATCGGCAGCGCCCAGCGAGAAGCCGCCCACCGCCTGCGCGATCTGCATCACCTGCTCCTGATAGAGGATCATGCCGTAGGTGTCTTTGAGGATGGATTCGAGGATGGGGTGCAGGTATTCTACTTCTTTTTCGCCGTGCTTGCTGGCGATGAAGTCGTCGACCATGCCGGAGCCCAGCGGGCCGGGGCGATACAGCGCCACGAGAGCGATGATGTCCTCGATGCGTTCCGGGCGCAGGTCGATG
>JAFXLH010000035.1 GCA_017531315.1 Bacillota bacterium | reverse complement strand
TTTTTCCGTCAGGATCTTCATGAAGTTCAAAACGTAGGGATGCACACGGCCGCGGAAGGCCTCATCCAGAACCGCCAGACGCTCCGCTTTGGGGATGCTGGGGCTGGAAATGAGTTTGATTTTTGCCATTTTGCTTACCTCTTGATTTTCAGATTTTGGTTGATAATCTATGAAAAATCAAGCACACAGGCAATCTGTTGATATAAAAGAAAAAGACCAGTGAAACCTAAGTTTCACTGGTCTGTGGTGGAGACGAGGGGGATCGAACCCCTTACCTCTTGAATGCCATTCAAGCGCTCTCCCAGGTGAGCTACGCCCCCACGACTGGCAACGAACTTATTATAGGACATTTTGTCGCCAGTGTCAATACTTTTTTGAAATATTTTTATTTGCGGCCAACTTTGCCCTGGCGGCGCTTATTACGCAGCCATTTCTGATAGTAGAAGATGAATACGGCGCAGCCAAACAGCAGGCCGAATTCCCATTCGATCAGGCAGAGCAGGCCGGCAACGGTACCCAGCACGGCCAGAACGATCAGCTCGCCCTTGGTCATCTTGTACTTGGTCTCGACGAAAGTTACGCTCTTATCACCGTCACGGTCGGCATAGGCTACCTGATTTTTATCTTTTTTGTTTTTACGGCTCATTGTGATGCTCCTTTATCAAAACAGTTTCAGTAAAACATTATAAACAAGCGGGACGAAGAGTGCCGGCAGCATATTGCCCACCTTGATCTTGCTGATATCCATCAGATTGGTGCCGATCAGCACGATCAGCAGATAGCCCACGGCGCACATCTGCTGGATCACCATCTCTGTGAGCAGCGGCTGCAGCAGCGTGGCCAGCAGCGTGATGCTGCCCTGGTAGATACCCACGGGCAGGATGGAGAACAGCGCGCCCACGCCGAAGCCGGAAGAGAAGATGATGGCGGCCACGCCGTCCAGGATCGACTTGGCATACAGCGTGCTGGCATCGCCGGTGAGGCCGTCATTCAGCGAGCCGACGATCGCCATGGCGCCTACGCAATAGAGCAGGCTGGCGTTGAAGAACCCTTGCGCGAACTTATTGCTGCTGCCGTCGCTTTTGCTGAAGCGGCGGTTCAGCTTTTCGCCAAGCGAATTCAGCCATTCTTCGATGCCGACCAGGCAGCCGATGATGGTGCCGATGACCAGCGAGATGATCACCAGCATCGTATAGCGGCTTTCCAGCCCGGTGGGGGTGACGGTGATGGCGGCGGTGATGAAGCCGCCCAGGCCGATGGAGAAGGCGGCCAGACCCAGCGCATGCATCAGCGTGCCGCGCACTCGTTCCGGGATCAGGCTGCCAAAGAGCAGGCCAACCGAGCCGCCGAGCAAAATGGCGGCGCAATTGACAATAGTACCCATGCCATGCATATAAACAGTTCTACCTCGTGTTTTCTAAGAAAATGCGGCGCAGCTGAGCCAGACGGGACTGCTGCTGCGGCTCCTTGTGCGGGAATTCCATCGCTTTGATAAACTCGGAAGCGAAGGTGAAATTGTTGGAAAGATTGAGCGCTGCCGTATCTTTGGCCAGGCGCTCACATTCCTGCCAATGCTGGGCATCGGTCAGCGTGAGATAGGCGCCCTGCCAGGCGGCATTGCCGATATAGCGGATCTTATCACGTGTGACCTGCGGGATAATGCCCAGCTCCAGTAGATGCTGGGGCTCCAGCTGTGCATTGTAGCTGTCGGCGATCAGTATCGCTTCCACGTCGTCCAGCCCGGCATTCAGATGCGCCATCAGCGCCATGCAGGCGGCATAGATGCTGCCCTTGGCCAGCTGGAACTGGCGGATATCGTTCTGGCTGATGTAAACATCGCCGTCACGGTTATTGGATAAGACGAATTCGCGCCCGCGGATCGACTGGCGGAAGCGGCGCTGCAGCGGTTCGCTCAAAGCTTCCGGAATCTGCAGCTTGCCGTCGCTGTCCAGCATGCCGCGGCGGCGCATATCGCAGAGCAGATGCAGCAGGCCGGTGGCGGAAATGGCGACCGGGCGGCCGTCCTTTACCGTTTCCAGCGTCAGGTCATCTTTCATATTCACGGTGGTGATATTGCCGATGCCGAAGGGGCGGCCGCATTCCAGATCGAGCCCTACCATAGAGGGGCTGGAGACGGCGGTGGCCAGCAGGCGGCCGCGCCCGGCCAGCATGATGCCGGTATCGCAGCCGATATCGATGAGCAGAGTCAGCTTGTCCTGCGCCTGCTTCTGTGCCATACCGGCGGCCAATGCGGCAGCAATGGTATCGCCGCCGACGCTGGCGGTGCGGCGCGGCAGCAGGTAGCAGGCGGTATCGGCAGGCAGATCGCTGAAGCCGCACTGAGCGGCGGTCTTCTGGCGGGTGATATGGGCGCGCAGCGTGCCTACCGGCTCATCCGGCATTTGTCCCCAGATCAGGTTGCCCTCGGCGGTATCCGCAGCGATGGCCACGACGCTGATCTGCTCGGCGCTGATGCCGCTTTTGCTGCACAGCTTCTCGATGAGGCGGTTCAGCTCGGCCACGGTGGCCTTCTGCAGCTTTTCGCGGCCGGTGAGGTCGCGGTGGCAGTAGTTGATGCGGTCGGCGGTGCTGTGGCCCCAGCGTATCTGCGGGTTGGCGCCGCCGGTCACTGCGGGGATATGCAGATTGGTCAGGTCGATGATGCCGGCGCCGATGGTGCCGCCGCCGATATCGATGGCCAGGCCATAGCCGCTGCAATCCGCCAGCGGGGAGAGCGGCAGCTCGCCGGTATTCTCGCCCATAGCGGCGGTGGGGGAGATGCCGATGGTGGCATTGGCGTTGATACGGCGCAGGGAGGCCAGCATCCAGCCGTCACGCAGCTCGGCAGAAGAGTAGACCGCAGCTTCCAGCTCCGGCTGAGAGCAGGGGGCAATGCCGCCCTTCAGCAGCTGCACATGGTCGTGGTCTTCCGTGGAGAGCTCCCCGGCAATTACCAGCAGCGTATATAGATTGTCTCCTTCATGGGCCTGCAGCACGCGGCCACTCGGCTCCATGGTGATATAGAAGATTTCGCTCATAGGCAGTACCTGCAGCAGTAGGGGTGGCGGTGAAGATCACAGGGGGATGATGGTGGCGATGGCTTCGGCAGCCATGCCCTCGCCGCGTCCGCAAAAGCCAAGCTTTTCTGTAGTGGTGGCTTTGATGCTGACGGCGGCGCTATTGATACCGAGGGCGGATGCGATATTGGCGCGCATCTGCGGGATATGCGGCGCCATTTTCGGTGCTTCGGCAATAATGGTAGCGTCGATATTATGTACGCGGTAGCCGGCTTCCTGCACCAGCTTTCCGCAATGAGCCAGCAGCAGCAGGCTGTCGGCGTCCTTCCATTCCGGGCGGCCGGGCGGGAAGTGCTTGCCGATATCGCCCAATGCAGCTGCGCCTAAGATGGCGTCGGAGATAGCGTGCAGCAGCACATCGGCATCGCTGTGGCCGAGCAGACCCTTGGCGTAGGGGATATCCACCCCGCCGACGATGAGGCGGCGGCCTTCGGTGAGCTGATGCACGTCGTAGCCGAGGCCCACGCGGGGCAGGGGAGCGCTGCCGCCGATGATAGCGGCGGCCATCTGCATATCGGCAGGCGTGGTCAGTTTGAAGTTGGGGTGGGCGGCAAATACCAGCTGCACCCGCTGGCCCAGCGCTTCTACCAGCGCGGCGTCATCGGTGGCGCTGGCGTCGGCGGCGGCATAGGCGGCATCCAGCAGCGCGCGGCGGAACACCTGCGGCGTCTGCGCGGCGGCGAGCTTGCTTCTGTCCACCGTATCGCCCACCAGCCCGCCGTCATTCAGCTTGATGGTGTCGATGACCGGGGCGGCGAGGATGGCGGCGCCGTGCGCTTCTGCGGCTGCCAGCACGGCGGCGAAGTCGCTTTCGTGCAGCAGCGGGCGGGCGGCGTCGTGGATGGCTACCATATCCGCATCGGCAGAGATAGCGGCCAAAGCATTGCGTACGGAATCGCTGCGGGTGGCGCCGCCGCTGACGATGTGGCGGACGCGCGGGAAGGCGGCGGCGATGGCGGCCACTTCTTCCTCTTCCCCGGGGCGGGCGGCGATGACGACTTCATCGGCAAAAACGCAGGCCGTCTTCAGCGTATGGGCCAGCACCGGCTTGCCGGCAAGCGGCAGCATGGCCTTGTTTTTGCCGGCGCCCATGCGGGTGGCGCTGCCGGCGGCGGCGATGATCACAGCAAGTTTCATAAGTACATCCTTAGTACAGCCTTAGGCTAAGTTGCAATCAGTGGGTGTTTTCCGCCATGTTTTCGGCAGGGGCGGTTTTGGGGCGGGCGAAGACCATGCGGCCGGCAGCAGTCTGCAGTACGCTGGTCACGATCACGGTGAGGTAGCGGTTGATGGAGCGGCGGGCATTTTCCACCACGATCATGGTGCCGTCTTCCAGATAGGCGAGGCCCTGATTGGCCTCCTTGCCCTCGCGGATGATCTGCACCGTCATCTCTTCGCCGGGCAGAACTACCACGCGCACGGCATTGGCCAGCTCGTTGATGTTCAGCACGGTCACGCCCTGCATCTGGGCTACCTTGTTCAGGTTGTAGTCATTGGTCAGCACGATGCCGTGCAGATCCTGTGCCAGACGCAGCAGCTTGGCGTCCACTTCCGGCGTATCCGGGTAGTCGGTCTCCACCACGCGCACGCGGTCGGGGAATTCTTCGCGCAGCTCGTTCAGGGTATCCAGACCCTTGCGGCCGCGCTGGCGGCGCAGCGGATCGGCGCTATCGGCCACATGCTGCAGCTCGGTGAGCACGAAGCCGGCGACGATCAGCTCGCCCTCGATGAAGCCGGTGCGGAAAATATCCGGGATGCGGCCATCGATGATCACGCTGGTATCCAGCACCTTGACGGGGATGGCTTTGGCAGCGTGTTTGTCTTTTTTGAGCGGCTTCTCCACTTTTTCGCCTTTATCTTTGCTCAAAGTGGAGGCGGCGCGAATGGCCTGTTCGATGTCATTGCGCTTGCGGTAGCCGACCAGCATGCCCAGATAGCCGAAGAAGATGATGCAGATAATATAGAGATAATTGCCGATAATATTGATTTTGTCCAGCGCGCTGCCAATCAGGGTGGCGATGATGAGACCCGGGATCAGGCCGATCACGCAGGCGATAAGGTCGAATAGGGACATAGAGGATACGAGCGTGATGCTCTTTTCGATAATTTTGGCTACCTGCTTTACCACGCGGGGCGCGATCAGGATGCCAACCGTAACAAAGCCGGAAGTGCCGCCGATCAGTACCGGCCAGTACATTTCCGGGAATTTGCTCTCGATCATGGGCGAGGCAAAGGTATAAATAAGTATGAGTCCGATAACGGCAAAGAGCATGGTGATGCTGCCATATACAAATTTTTTCAGCATTACTTTCACCTCCTTTCGGTAGTTTATCGCAGATGAAATGGGAATATGAACCCACTCTAAATAGGGCATCATTTCCCTATATAATAGATTATGCCAAATGAGAACAAAATGCAAGGGAAAAAGAAGTGAAAACGGGCGCAAAAAAGGGGAAATCGGGCAGAAAAAAAGCCTGCCGGGCTTGGCAGGCTTGACTTTTTATGTATTGGCGGTGCTTCAGGCAAAAATGCCGTTCAGTTCGGCGGTGACGGCTTCGGCATCGCTGCCTTCCACCAGCACCACTTCGCTGACGAGAATCTTGCGCGCATTATCCAGCATCTTCTTTTCGCCGGCGGAGAGGCCCTTGGCATGGTCGCGCAGCATCAGATTGCGGAAGACCTCTGCCACCTGGCAGATATCGCCGCTTTTGATCTTATCCATATTCAGGCGGTAGCGTTTATTCCAGTTCTCTTCCCACGGCGAGGGGGCTTCTTTCAGCACGCCGCGCATCTGCTGCAGCATCGGCATATCGCTGACCGGGCGCACGCCCACCGCTTCTACGGAATCTACCGGGACCAGCACCTGCATATCGCCGACGCACATCCGCAGCACATAGTAATCGCGCAGTTCGCCTAAGATCTCGCGCGTTTCTACCGCTTCGATAATGCCGGCGCCGTGTACGGGGTATACGATTTTTTCGCCAATTGCGTACATAACAAAAACCACCTGTTCTGATTCTGCTTTAATATTAGCAGAAAACCGGCGGCTTTGTCAAATGAAAAATTACAAGTATATATGATAGTACAGGCTATGTCAATAGATTTTTGCGGAAATTTTTGTTTCTTTTGCTTTGTCCGGCAATTGCGCGATCAGGCAGGCCAGCAATACCAGCAGGCAGCCCAGCAATTCGCGGCTGCTCATCATCTCGTGCAAAAACAGCCAGCCGGAAAGCACGGCAAATACCGATTCCATGCTCATCAGCAGCGATGCCGGCGTGGGCGGCACATATTTCTGGCCGATGATCTGCAGCGTGTAGGCCACGCCGCTGGAAAATACGCCGCAGTAGAGCAGCGCCATCCAGCCCTGCCAGATCTCGGCGGTGGGCTGTTCCACGATCAGCATAAAGGGCAGGCAGAGCGCGCCTGCGGTGAAGAACTGCACGCAGGCCAGGAGCGTGCCGTCCACCTTCTGCACATAGTGGTCGATGGCGAGTATCTGCATGGCGAAAAAGAGCGTGCAGAGCAGCACCATGGTATCGCCCACTTCCAGACGGAAGCTGGCCTCTTTCATGCACAGCAGGTAGAGGCCGTACAGCGCTACGCCCACGCAGCCCCAGACGCGCAGGGAGGCGCGGCGGCCGAGGAAGATGCCTAAGATAGGCACCAGCACGATGTAGAAGGCGGTGATGAAGCCGGCTTTACCGGCAGAGGTGGTGACGAGGCCGATCTGCTGCAGCGTGCTGGCAATGCCCAGCAGCAGGCCGCAGGTGATACCGCCTTTGAGCAGCTCTTTCTTATCGATGGGGGTGGTGCGGTGGCGGTTCTGCCACCAGATCAGCGGCAGCAGCACCGTGCCGCCGATCAGCGAGCGGATGGCATTGAAGGTGAAGGGGCCCATCGCCGTCATGCCGAGGCGCTGCGCCACGAAGGCCGAGCCCCAGATGCAGGCGGTGAGCAGCAGCATCAGGCTGCCTTTCAGCGTATTTTTGGTATTTTGTTCCATGGGAATATATCAGTCGATCAGCCCCAGAATCTTTAAGGCTTCCGCGCAGTCACGAGCGGCGCAGCAGCTGATGGGGGCAGTCCTTTCTTTGGCAGATTCTTTGTTGGCCTTGGGCAGCACGGCGGTGCGGAAGCCGAAGGCAGAGGCTTCTTTGAGGCGGCGCTCCATCTGCGATACGGAGCGCGTTTCGCCGAGCAAGCCCGTTTCGCCCATCACCACCACATCGGCGGGGATGGCGCGCCCGGTGAGCGCGGAGGCGATGGCGGCAGCGGCGGCAAGGTCGGCGGCCGGGTCGTCCACGCGCAGCCCGCCTACCACGCTGAGGTAGACGTCGCGGCTGTTAAGCGGCAGACCTAGGCGCTGCTCCAGCATGGCGATGAGCAGCAGCAGGCGGTTGGAATCGAAGCCACCGGCGAGGCGGCGCGGATTGTTCATGCCGCTCTTGGCGATCAGCACCTGCACTTCCAGCAGCAGCGGGCGGTTGCCCTGCATCACGCAGGTGATGGCGCTGCCGGCCACACCCTGTGGCCGCTGGGAGAGGAAATAGGCGGAGGGCTGGGCGAAGGGCATCAGGCCGCGCTCGCCCATTTCGAATACGCCGATCTCATTGGTAGAGCCGAAGCGGTTTTTCACCGCGCGCAGCAGGCGGAAGCTGTTGTAGCGCTCGCCCTCGAAGTAGAGCACGGTATCTACCATATGCTCCAGCACACGCGGGCCGGCGAGAGTTCCTTCTTTGGTGACGTGGCCGACGATGATGGCGGCGCAGCCATGCTCGCGGGCGAAGCGCAGCACCGCGGCGGCGCAGGCGCGTACCTGCGATACGCTGCCCGGGGCGCTCTCTATCTCCGGCGCAAAGACGGCCTGAATACTGTCTAAGATGATCAGCTTCACATCTGGCAGGGTGGCGGCCTGCTCCAGCGCTGCTTCCACATCCGTTTCGGCCAGCAGGTAGGTCTTGTCGCTCACTGCCTGCAGACGCTCGGCGCGCTGCTTGATCTGCTGCGCGCTTTCTTCGCCGCTGATGTAGAGCGTGTGTCCGTGCTGCGCCATTGCCGCAGCTACCTGCAGCAGCAGCGTCGATTTGCCGATGCCGGGCTCGCCGCCCAAAAGCACGGAAGAGCCGGGGACGATGCCGCCGCCTAAGACGCCATCCAGCTCGCTGAGGCCAAGCGGATAGCGCGCCACATCTCCCGGCGGCACCTGCGGCAGCTTCTCGGCTTTGGCGGTGCGGCGGGCGGGGGCGGCTGCTTTGGCGGCGGCGGGGGCAAGGCGGCTGCGCTTTTCTTCTACGCAGGTATTCCATTCCTGGCAATGCGGGCAGCGGCCAAACCATTTGGCGCTTTCCCCGCCGCAGGAATTGCAAAAGAAGACGGATTTATCTTTAGCGGCCATGGGCATACGTCCTTTCCGGTAGATATCGCTTATCTGCATATTTTACCGCATTTTGCGCTTTTTGTAAATAAGCGCGGCTTGTGCGGCAGGCTGGCGGCGTGTTATGCTAAAAGAAATCAGCCGCTGTTCATCTGGCGTTCACGCAGCCGGTTTATGCTGAAGAAAAAGCTTTAGGGGATTTATTCATGGAAGAAATGCGCTTATTTTTTGCCATTAATTTTGATGATACGATGACCGATGCGCTGTGGCACAGCGTGGAGGATCTGCAGAAGGCGCGCCTGCAGGGGAGATTCAGCCGCAGGGAGAATCTGCACCTGACGCTGGCCTTTATCGGCGAGACTACCCGCGGCGATGAGCTACTCGCGCTGCTGGATGAGCTGGAGGCGGCGCCGTTCCGGCTGGAGCTGGGGCGCTGCGGGCTGTTCCGCCGCAGCGGCGGCAGCATCTTCTGGCGTTCTTTGCGCGATAGCGCGGAGCTGAAGGCATTGCAGGCGCAGCTGACGGAGAAGCTGGCGGCGCGCGGGTTTGCCGTGGAGACGCGCGAATTCCGCCCGCATATCACGCTGGCACGCGAGGTCTATCTGCAGGATGATTTCGACCTGCCCGGCTTTTCCGCCCGGCAGCCGCGCGCGGGGATGACCGTATCCCGCCTCAGCCTGATGCGCTCCGACCGCATCGGCGGCAAGCTCACCTATAGCGAAGTGGGCGGCAAAGACTTACGCTGAACACCGGCAGCCATCTATTGCAGATGGCTGCTTTTTTGCATCTTTAGCTGGGCGTTCTCATTTTTTGAGAGCAAATCTTTGAAGCATAGGTTGCAATATCTGCCGCCATTATATAGAATCGAGGCATAGCAGCTGCAAACCTTGATCTGGAGGTGTTTGCTTTGGAAAGAAAGAGTATCGGCGGTTTCATCGCTGCCCTGCGCCGGGAACGTGGCCTGACGCAGAAGGAGCTGGCGGAACAGCTGAATGTATCGGATAAGACGGTCAGCCGCTGGGAGCGCGACGAGGGCACGCCGGATCTGTATCTGGTGCCGGTGCTGGCGGATATTTTCGGCGTCAGCTGCGACGAGCTGCTGCGCGGCGAGCGTGCGGCAGGGCAGGGGAGCGCTTCTGCGCCGCCTGCGGCAGAGCGCCCAAATGAGCGCCCAAATGAGCGTGAGGAGGAGCGCCCGAATCAGCGGCAGGAGCTGCTGCTGAAGGCGGGGCTGACCAAATACGAAAACCGCACGCTGATCAGCTGCGGCATCATTTTGCTGGGGCTTATAGCCGCCTGCATCGCCAATCTGGCCTTCAACCGTGCCTATATCGGCTTTTTTGCCGCGGCGGCCGGCGTGGTGGCGGCGCTGATCTGCCAGAGCGTATTTGCCAATAATGCGCTGCTGGTGGTGGCGGCGGAAAATGCGGCCGGGGCGGCGGCGGATGCTTACTGGCAGCGGGTGCGCCGCCTGCGCTATGCGGTGTGGTGTCTGGCGGTGCTGCTGCTGGCCTTCTGCCTGCCGCTGGTGGTGCTGGTGCAGGATGCCTACTGGGGGCTGACGCTGGCCAGCTGGCTGGTGTTTGGCCTGCGCTTTATGGGGCTGGCGCTGCTGCCGCTGCTGATAGTGGTGGTGGCGCTGGAAGAGCGGCAGGTGCTGCGGCACGGCGGCGAGGCGGCGCAGCGTCTGGTGGCGCGGCGTGCGGCCAATCGCCCCTTGCGCCGGCGCTGTCTGCGCTTGCTGGCGGGGCTGCTGCTGGTCACCTTTATCGCGCATGCGGGGCTGACGCAGGGCTTCAGCACGCGTCGGCTGGCGCAGGGCACGGTCTTCGACGATTATGACAGCTTTACGCGCTATATGTCGGTAGATGTGCCGTCCTACCTCTTCGAGCCGCATGTGGCGCCGCTGGATTCGGCGGTGGAGATAGTGGAGCAGGACTTTGACTCCGCTACCGGCGAACCCTACTGCGTCTACTACGATGCGGAAGGCAATATCATCAGCGAAGACCAGGCACTGACGCGGCAGATCAAGAACCGCGCGGGCGAGGTGCTGTGCGAATATGTGCATCGCAACAGCTCGGTAGTGCGTATCAGCTACGGCAGCGGCGAAGATATGCTGCCCATCACCACCTACACCCAGGGCGACCTCTTCCACGCCCAGCAGCGCCTGCAAACCTACAACCTCATCTTCATCGGCATCTACCTGGCAGAAATAGCCACCATCGCCATATACTTCGCCCTGAAGCGGGTGAGATAGGCGATATAAACACCGCGCAAAAAAGAAACCGCCTCTCGGAAAAGAGAGGCGGTTTGGCGCGCCAATAGGGATTCGAACCCCAGACCTACGGCTTAGAAGGCCGTTGCTCTATCCTGCTGAGCTATTGGCGCATATTGGAGCGGGTGATGGGAATCGAACCCACGTGGCCGGCTTGGAAGGCCGGAGCTCTGCCATTGAGCTACACCCGCAAAGAGTTATCACTCTTTGCTGCATTTGCAAGCATATCATAATCAGCGGCAAAATGCAACCATAATTTTGCGCCTGGCGGCTTAATCGGCCAGCATTTCTGCCAAAATGGGCAGCATCAGGCGCAGCGCCTGGCCGCGATGCGAGATGGCGTTCTTTTCTTCTGCCGTTACTTCGGAAAGAGTCTTGTTCAGTTCGGGCACGAAGAACAGCGGGTCGTAGCCGAATCCGCCCTCGCCGCTTTCTGCGTGGGCGATCACGCCATAGACGCGGCCTTCCACGGTGCGTACCTCGCCTTCCGGGGTGGCTATGGCGATGGCGCAGGCGAAGTGGCCGCCGCGCTGCTCATCCGGCACATCTTTCAGCAGGCGCAGCAGCTTCTCGTTATTGCGGCTGTCGATGTGGTCCGCGCCCTCATCGGCGGCAAAGCGGGCGGAATAGATGCCCGGCGCGCCGTCCAGCGCATCCACGCAGATGCCGCTGTCGTCGGCGATGGCGATAAGGCCGCTCTGCTGGGCGGCGGCTTTTGCCTTGATGATGGCATTGGCGGCGAAGGTATCGCCGTCTTCCGGCGGGATGACGATGGCGGGGAAATCCTTCAGTCCGCGGGCGGTGAAGCTGTAGCCGGCGGCGTCGATGATCTGCTGTATCTCGATCAGTTTATGGGCGTTGCCGGTGGCAACCAGAAAGTCTTTCATAGTTTTGCTCCTCAGATATTGGCAAAGTATTCCATGATGCCGTCAACGATGCCGGTGGCGATCTTCTTCTGGAAGTCGGTGGTGGCGAGCTTCTTCGCTTCGTCGGGGTTGGAGAGGAAGCCGGCTTCTACCAGTACGGCGGGCATGGCGGTGTAATTCAGCACGATCAGGCTCGATTCGTAGATGCCGTAGTCACTCATGCCGGTGCTTTCCAGCACGCCGTCCTGAATGCATTCGGCCAGCGCCTGGCGCTTGCTGCGATCGTAAAAATCGTCGTCCTTCGGCGCATAGAACCAGGTGGAGCAGCCCTTGGCCGCGCCGCTGGCGGCAGAATTGAGGTGGATGCTGACGAAGATATCGGCATCGGCGGCATTGGCCATTTTGGCGCGTTCCTTATTGGTGATATCGGTGGTCTCGCCGCGGGTCAGGTAAACGGTAGCGCCCTTGGCCTGCAGCTGCGACTGTACCATCTGGGCGATATTATAGACGATGGTGCTTTCGTAGTAGCCGTTCTGCACCGCGCCGGCATCGAAGTAATCGTTGCTGTTGTAGCCGCCGTGGCCGGGGTCGATGTAGATGACATTACCGGCGATGCTGCCGCTGCCCACGGTGACGGTCAGCTTCTTGTGGTCGGGCGAGAGCTCGGTCTGGGCGCTGATGGCGCCGCTGGTGGAGATAGTGAGCACATTATTGGTAGCGCCGCTGACGGTGAAGATGAGGCCGCTGTTCGTCGGCAGGCCGCTGTCGAAGTGCATATCGGTTTCGATGCGGATGAAGTTTTTGCCGGAGAGGGTGCTGTAGATGATGGCATTATTGCTCTCGAAGCTCAGCTCGTAGCCATAGGCGGTCTGGCGATAGCTGCCGTAGAGCGTGCCCTGGCTGGCGCTGCCCTTGTAGACGGGCGCGGTGGCGGCCGGGGTGGCGGCGCTGCCGCTCATGCTGCCGTTGATGCGGAGGTCATCTTTATGCACCCAGCCGGTGATCTCCTCGTCTTCGTCATCGGCGGCCCAGTACCACTCGTCGTCGCGCTCGTAAATACGCAGTTCGGCGCCTTTTCTGAAGTTTTCTACCTCTTCGGCATCTTCTTCCGGCTCTTCGTACATCACGGTATCGGCGATGGCGGTGGCGAGGAAGTAATCGCCGTTATCATCGCTGCCGCGGCGGAATTTGCCCTCATTTTTGCTGATGCTGACGCTGCCCTGTTCACCGGCGGTAGTGCCGGGAGTGGTGGTGCCGGGGGTAGTAGGCGTGGTGCCGGGCGTGGGGATGGTGCCCGGGGTGGTGGGGTTGGTGACGGTGCTGCTGTCGAAGTTGGCATAGCCTACCCACTTGGCGATATAGCCGCTGGTAGCGCCGCTTTCCACCTTCCACCAGTAGCCGCTTTCCCCGGTGACCGCCACGGTGGCGGGGGCGGCGATGCTGCCGCTGATCGGGTAGCTGGTACCGGCGCCGGCACGCACATTGACGGCGGTGCTGCCGCTGATGGTGACGGTGCCGGGCAGGGTGGCGTCGCTGGTGGTCTTGACGTACTGGCCGGTCACCCAGCCTTGCGTTTTTTTATCGAACTGGATCTGGTACCAGCCGCCGCTTTCGTTCAGGATCAGGTATTCCTCACCGCGGGAGGCGGTGCCTACCTTATCGTAAGAAGTGCCGGCGCCGCTGCGCACGTTCAGCGTATTGGTATCGATGACGGCATAATCGGCGGCATAGGCGGCCTGCGGCAGCGCAAACAGGCACAGCAGCAGGGCGAGCAGGCAGCAGAATTTTTTCATGTGCGGGGTACCTCCGTAAAGCTATTACAAGATATTGTGCTAAATCTTATAATTTCTCTTTTATATAGTAAAAACCTGCAAGATATGCAAATTTTCGGCATAATAAAAGCCCCCGCTGCTGCGGAGGCGCTAAGGTTGCCTGTTGGGGGCCTGTTGGGGGCTTATTGGGGCGGCTCGATGATGAAGCTGCTGCCGTAATCGGCAAAGTAATTCTCGATATGCAGGCGGGAGGTGGGGTCTTCGATGGAGGTGGCGGTGATATCTGCCTTTACCAGCTGCTCCGTCTTTACATCCACCCACATCCGGTAGCAGATATCGGTGAAGTAGCGGCGTATCCATTCGCTTTTCAGCTGCGGGGTGAAGAGGAATTGATGCGCGGCGCGGCCTTCCACCTCTTCTTTGCCTAAGTATTCCGCTTCTCCCATTTCGGTGAAGGCGAAATTGGCGGTGGGGTCTATCTCTCCCAGCAGCAGCGCCGCCTGTGCGAGGCCCTGGCCGGAGATGCTGTGCCAGCTGCCGTCCACGGCATTCTGCTGATAGAGCACGCCGTCGACAAAATACAGATTAACGGTAGTGCCGAGTATGCTGCCCCAGACATGGCGGCTCTCGCCCGCCTTCTCGCCGGAAAAGACGGAAAAGACGCGCTCGGTGGCATCGCCGCCCAAGGTGACGGTGCTGCGGCATTGGTAGCTATAGCTCTCGGCGCTAAGGCAATCGTCCAGTGCGCGGGTCAGCAGCAGCGTATCGGGCTTGCTCCTGTGGGTGAGCGCAAACAGCAGCGCGGAGATGAGCAGGGAAGATATCAGCAGCAGCGCCAGCAGTACGGCATAGCGGCGGCGGGGCAGAAGGCGGGTAAGTTGCGGCATGTATTTCACCTCTTGCGGTATTTGTATATGGCTATGCGGCGCGGGGCTGTTTGATGCGCAAGATTTTTGCCGTATTTGACGGAAAAATGAACTTTTATTAAAGGGATTTATCACCTGCATCAAGAATACTTATATCCCGGACAGTTGTCCGGAAGTTTGGCGGACTTGCTGCCTTTACCCGGAGGGTATGGATGAAGAATACGGAATACATTGCCAAAGTATTGGTCTCGGAAGAACAGATCAAAGCCAGAGTGAGCGAAATGGCCGCAGAGGTGAATGCACATTACCGCGAGGTGGGTGCGGATGAGCTGATCGTGATCGGCATCCTGCGCGGCGCCGTGGTGCTGCTGGTAGATCTGATCCGCGAACTGGATATGCCGCTGAAGCTGGACTTTATGGCTATCAGCAGTTATGGCGGCGGCACCACCAGCAGCGGCAATGTGCGCGTGCTGAAGGATGCTGCGGAAGATATCCGCGGCAAGCATGTACTGATCGTGGAAGATATCGTCGATACCGGCAATACCCTGCAGTGTCTGCTGCAGCTGCTGCAGGCGCGTGAGCCCGCATCGCTGAAGGTATGTGCGCTGCTCGACAAGCCGGCCCGCCGCAAGGTGGACATCAAGGCCGATTTCAGCGGCTTTGATATTCCGGATGAATTTGTGGTCGGCTATGGGCTGGACTTCAACAGCCTCTATCGCGATCTGCCCTTCATCGGCGTGCTGAAGCCGGAATATTACGCCAAATAATTTGGGATTCAACCGTTTTGGGCGCCGCCCGGAAGCGGATAAAAATATCGCTATGTGCAGACAGGAGTTGATTCCATTGGCTAACGAAAATATTAGCTGGGAGTTGAAGAAAGAGAAAAGTGCGGAGCTGCTCGCCCGCCTGCTGCCTCTTTCTGCAGAAACGTTGTCTTCTCTTGATACGCCCAACAGCCTTTATGTAGTGGCTTACGGCGGCGATGAACTGGTGCCTCATCTCTTTGATGAAGCTGCTCAGGGCATCATTTATGTAGGTCGCTGCAAGGCCGACAGCGTACGCCACTTTACCAACGGTAAGACCGGCGAATCTACGCTGCGCCGTTCTTTGGCTGCCATGCTGGATCATCATCTGGAACTGAACCCGATCCCTCGTTCCAATGACGAGACCGATATCGACCGCTATGATAACTACACCCTGGACAGCGAAAGCGAAGCTCGCCTGACCCAGTGGATCGAAGCTAATCTCAGCATCGCGGTGCTCACCTTAGGCAGCGAAGAAGAACGTGAAGCCATGAGCCTGGCGCTGATCGATTACAACTGCCCCATCTTCAACTTCCAGTATAACCCCGGTAACCGTTACGGCAATCAGATCAAAAATTACCGCTCCCTGATGGCGGAAAAGGCCAAAGTCAATGATCTGGGCCGCATCAGCTACAAATAAGAGGCAGTTCACGGCAGATTTTTATAGATGGAATTTATATAGATGTCTGATATAGATTGCTTTATATAGATGATAGATATATATGCCATCTTGCCAAAACTACTTACCACAACCAATCAAGCAGGCACCCTTTGGTGGGGTGCCTGCTTTTTTGTGGTGCGCTTTTCAGTTGCAGAATTCGTCGGTGTTTTCGTGTACCTGCTGGCGGCCCAGCTTATTGCTCAGCTGCTGCTTTTTGCGGCAGCCCTTGCAGGAATCGCTCATCTGCTGCTGTTTATTGCTCTGCTGATTCTTTTTCATCTGTTTATCCATCTGCTTATCCATATTTTATCCTCCCTGTGTTGTTCTCTCTTTTGGCTTTGCCGTGGTCAGCGGTAGTGCTATTTTGCGCGGCATCCTGCCTGCGGATGCGCGGCAATCGTCGCCACGGCTGCCAGTATTTGCCGCGACTGGCAGGCTTGGCGCCGGGCAGAATAAGGCAAAAGCGTAGTTTGTTGGGAGCTGATGTATATGGATCTGCATCTGAAGAGCAGAGAGTATGGTCTGCGGCTGTTTTTGCTGGGCAGCAGCTGCTATCCGCTGCTGGAGCTGGCCTGGCGCGGGCATACGCACTGGAGCATGGCGCTGGCGGGCGGCTGCGCGGCGTTGCTGCTGGGCGGCATCGCGCGGCGTCGCTGCACCTTTGCCTATAAGTGCGTCCTGGGCGCGCTGGCCATCACCTGCGTGGAATTCAGCTTCGGCCTGCTCTTCAATGTGCTGGGCGGCCTGCAGGTATGGGATTATTCGGCGCAGCCCTTCAATATCATGGGGCAGATCTGCCTGCCGTTTTGCCTGCTGTGGCTGCTGCTCAGCGCTCTGGTGATGCCCTTTTTGTGCCGCGCTGTTTAGCCCGTTTACAAATTTTGTCGGATGCGGTATGATTTGGCTATATAGTGCAGGGGAGGAAAGAGGATGCCGAAATTAACGGAAAAGTGGCGCAGCCGGCTGCTGATGCTGGTAGCTGCGCTGGCGATATTTGGCTGCGGCACGCTCTATGGCGAATACCGCGCCGAGCAGGCGCAGCCGCAGGTAACAGTGCAGATAAGCGGCGAGGCGCTCTCGCCCGGCCTCATCACCCTGCCCGCCGGCAGCCGCGTGGCCGATGCCGTGGCGGCTTGCGGCATCACCGAGCAGGCCGACCTCTCCCGCCTCAATCTGGCAGCCTACCTCATCGACGGAGAGACGCTGCTGATACCTCGCCTGCCCGATGCGGCGGGCTTACTTATCAACATCAATACCGCCGACGCCGCCCAGCTGGATGCGCTGCCCAATATCGGCAGCGTGCGTGCGGAAGATATCATCGCCTACCGCGAGCAGCACGGCGCCTTCAACAGCATCGAAGAGCTGATGCGGGTGAAGGGCATCGGCGAGAGCATTTATGCGGAGCTTGAGGAACTGATCTGTGTGGAATGAAATGCGGCAAACTCTATCTGATGCGCTGAAAGGGCGGCAGCTGATGCTGCTGGCCCTTAGCTTTGCTGCGGGCATTTATCTGGCAGCGCGGGCCGGCTTCACGCCCCTGCCGCTGCTGCTGTTGGCGCTGGTGCTGCTGGCGGCATACGCCGCGCTGCGCCGTCACCCGGCGGCACTCGCGCTGCTGCTCACCGCCGCCCTGTGCTGCGGCATCGCGGCGGCAGAGCATACGGAGCAGCGCCTTGCCGTGCCGCTGCCGGATACGGATATCATCGCGCTGGAAGGGCGCGTGACCGAGAGCAGCTGGCAGACCGAAAACAGCACGGTGCTGCGCCTGCGCCCGGAATTGGTAAACGGCGAGCCGTGGCGCGGTGCGGATATCTACATATACTATAACGGTGCGCCGCTTGCTGCCGGGGCGCGCATCTATGCGGAGGGGCGCTGCTTCGACACCGTGCCCGCCGCCAACAAGGGCAGCTTCGACTATGGCCTGTGGCTGCAGCGGCAGGGCGTTTCTGCCTGCGTGGCCTGCTATGATGTGCCGCCGCTGTTGCTGCAGAGCGCACCCGCGCTCAGCGATATGGCGGGCTTGTGGCGGCTGCGGCTGGATGCACAGCTGGCGCAGCTGCCTGCGGAGCGGCAGGCGCTGGTGCGCGGCATCTTCCTTGGCGATAAGAGCGGGCTGGACTATGCGGCGCGGGAGACGCTCTCGCTGGCGGGCGTGATGCACGCCTTCGCCGTATCCGGCCTGCATGTGGGCTATATCGCCGCAGCGGCTCTGTGGCTGGCCGGCAGCCATTACCGCCGCCGCTGGCTGCGCGTGGCGCTGACGGCGCTGTTCCTGCTCTTCTACCTCACGCTGACCGGCTTTTCCGCCTCCATCTGCCGCGCCGCGATCATGTCGCTGGTGCTGGTGCTGGCCGGGGCGGTGCACGAAAAGAACGATCTGCCTACCTCGCTGTCTTTGGCGGCGCTGGTCTGCCTTATCTGGAAGCCGCTGTGGCTGTTCGATGCCGGCTTTCAGCTCTCCTTTGCCGCGGTGGCGGGGCTGATGCTGCTCCTGCCGCTGTTCCGCCGCCTCATCCCTGCGGATTATTTCTACCGCTTCCCCAAGGCGGTCTATGAGGGCTTCGTGGTCAGCGTGGCGGCATCATTTGCCACCATGCCGCTGATCAGCTACTATTTCTCGGCGCTTTCTCCCGTGGGCTGGCTGGTCTCGCCGCTCTTTGTCTGGGGTGCGGGCGCGGTGGTGCTGCTGTCCTTTGGCGCGGCCTTTCTCTGCCTGTTCGTCCCGGCTGCAGCCCTGCCGCTGCTGCTGGCGGCAGGTTGGGTGGCGGATGCGCTGTACCGCCTCTGCCTGTGGGCGCTGCGCCTGCCCTATGCGTATCTGCTTAGCGGCACTCCTGCGCTGTGGCAGGTGGTGCTGGCTTGTGTACTGCTGATGCTGCTGCCGCTGCTCTTTGCGCGGCGGCTCTTCGGCAAGCGGCGGCTGGCGGCCTGGCTGATGCTGGCGCTGATCTTCTGCCTCTGCTTCGCGCCGCAGGTGCCTACCGATGAGCTGGAGCTGACGATGCTGGATGTGGGGCAGGGCGATGCGCTGCTCATCCGCACGCCCGGCGGGCGGGTCATATTGCTGGATGGCGGCGGCAACAGCTATGACGGCGGCTACGATGCGGATATCGGCCCCTATGTGCTGCTGCCCTACCTCAAGTCGCGTGGCATCGACAGTATCGATATCGTCATCAGCAGCCATGCCCATGCCGACCATTACAGCGGTCTGCTGGCGGTATTGGCGCAGCTGCCGGTGGGTGAGTTCTGGTATGCGCCCTCTGCAGAGGCGGCACAGCTGCAGCTGCTGGATGCGGCGGCGGCAAACGGCGCGGAGATAGTGGCGCTGGAGGCGGGCATGAGCTGGGAAGATGCGGAAGACTTGCGCTGGCAGGTCTGGGCGCCTGATGAGGTGACCGCGGATAATGCCTCTTCGCTGATCCTGGGCTTGAGCTTCGGCGCGGTGGATATGCTCTTCACCGGCGATGCGGAAGCGGAGCAGCTGCAGGCTTTGGCGTCGCGGCTGCCGGCCTACGAGGTGCTGAAAGTGCCGCATCACGGCAGCCACTCTTCGTATAGTCCCGATTTCTACGCGGCGGTGCGGGCGCAGGTGGCGCTGATTTCTGTGGGAGCGGATAATTCCTATGGTCATCCGGCCGATTCCGTGGTAGAATATTGGCAAAGCCATGGCGCCCGCGTCTGCCGTACCGATGTGAATGGGCAGATCAGCCTCTTCACGGATGGGCAGAGCTGGCGCATCATTACCTATAAATAAGGCGGTTTTATGCAGGATCTTTTGCACAGTATCGAACTGGGGGTGACGATGCCCCTGTATATATTCTGCGGCGAAGAACAGCTGCTGCAGGAGCAGGCGCTGACCCGTCTCAGCGACTTGCTCTCGCCCGAGCGCAATCCGTGGCAGTATATGCTGCTGGACGGCGAGACGGCCTCGGCGGCAGAGGTGGCGGATGTGGCCGGCAGCGCGGGCTTTTTTGCCGGCAAGAAGCTGGTCATCGTGCGTAATGTGCCGTGGTGCAGCGGCGGCAAAAAGGCCGCTGCCGATGAGGACGAGGCGGATAAGGAGAAGGACGAGGCGGCGCTGGCCTCGCTGCTCGCCTATGCGGAAGACCCCAATCCCGACTGCTGCCTGGTGCTGGTGGTGCGCGGCGCGGTGGATAAGCGCCGCCGCCTGGTCAAGCTCTTTGCCAAGAACGGCCGCGTGATCAGCTTCGATTCGCCTAAAGGCATGGAGCGCGATATGTGGCTGACCAACTACTTCCGTAAAGCGGGCAAGACTGCCGACCGCGAGGTGCTGGGCTATATTAGCATCAACAGCGGCGAGGCGCTTTCTTCCCTGCAGTCGGAGGCGGACAAGCTGATACTCTACAGCGGCGGCAGGAGCGAGATCACCATGGAGATGGCTACCGAGCTGGTCAGCCGCGGCAGCGCCTACAATATCTTTGAGCTGATGGACGCGGTGGCGGGCAAAAATGCGGCCAAGGCGCTGCAGCTCTATCGCAGCATGACCAAGGCCGGCGAGGCGGAGCAGAAGATACTGGCGATGCTGGCCGGGCAGTTCCGCGATATGCTGCTGGTGGCGGGACTGCGTGCCGAAGGGCGGCAGCCGGCGCAGATAGCGCGCGAGCAGGGGCTGCACCCCTTCCGCGTGGAAAAGCTGCTGCGCTATGCGCGGGCGATGAACAGCAGGCAGCTGCTAAAGGCGCTGGAAATGCTGCTGGCGGCCGATGTGGCCAACAAAAGCGGCGAGGATGATCTGCACAGCCGTCTGGAACAGTGCATTCTGCGTATTTGTGCCTTTTAAATGCAAAAAATTTTCACATTTAATTTCCAATAGCTCTTGCATTTTGTGTCAAGGCATATTATAATCTTTATTGCCGTGTCTGTATGCCCTGATCTGCCCTTGCAAGGCAGACACCCTCAAAGGGGCATAGAATCGTGAGAATCCCACACCGCAAGGTGGGAACAAATATTGACGTTTTATTCGGGAGGTGAAACTCATGCCCAACATCAAATCTGCTAAGAAGAGAGTCCTGGTAGCCGAAATGCGCCGTCAGCGCAACGTAGCCGCCAAGAGCAAGATGAAGACTCAGCTCAAGAAGTTTGACGCTGCCCTCGCCTCCGGCGATAAGGAAGCTGCTGCTGCTGAACTGGCCGCCTCCGTCAGCATTCTCGACAAGACCGCCGGCAAAGGCGTTATCCATAAGAACGCTGCCGACCGCAAGAAATCCCGTCTGTACAGAGATTTCAACGCTATGTAATGCATTTAAAAGCCGCCTGCAAAGGCGGCTTTTTTGTTTATCCGTATATTAAAACCGCCCCCGATTTTGAGGGCGGTTTTTTGTGGCTTATCGGATGGCTGATTAGGCAAAGAAGTCGATCAGGTAGCTGCGGAATTTGGGGGTCCACCAGAGTTTGTAGCCGGCTTTGGTGGGGTGTACGGCGTCGCCCATGTAGAGATCGTAGGTTTCGTCGTCCAGCGCCAGCATTTCTTCATCGTTCCACAGGTCGATGAGGCCGATGCCCCATTTTTCCTGCAGCTTCTTGGTCAGTTCTACCATTTCGCCATAGAGCGGAGAGAGGTACTGGGTGCCGGTGTAGAAGATGACTGGGCAGTTCCAGGTCTGCTTGCTGTAGGCGATCAGCCATTCCATAGCGCCGGCGATGGTCAGCGTATCGAAGGCGTCGATATCGGTGCTGTCGCTGATCGTGCCCAGCGGCTTGTTCTGGGTGGCGTCATTGGTGGAAAGCTGGATGATCATCGCATCGGCGGCGAAGTCTTTGTCGATATTTTTGATGCGCTTGATGAAGGAGGGGCCCATGCCGTCGGTATCTACCATGCTGGTGCCGTTGACCGCTTCCTTGATGCCGATCACGCCGTCTTCTTTGATCAGGAAGTCGGCAAAGGACTGATTGAGCGAGCTCTGGCCTAAGGTGACGGAGCTGCCGAGGAAGATGATCTTTTTGCCCTTGAGCGGGCTGGCGGGGTTCGGCTCTACGGAAGCGAGATCATATTCGGCGGTATTGCCGGGCAGGGCGGCGATGCGCTGGGCGGCGGCTGCCATATACTGCTTGAGCATTTCCGGGGTGACCTTGGACATATCCACTTTCGGCAGGGCAAATTCTCTTAAACGCATGATGTTTCTCCTTTCTTTAAGGCTGCTTATCGCCGCGGAAACGGCGGTGGCGGTCTTTTCGTCTTAATTATACCCCTCCTGGGGACAAAGCGGTAGCCCTTTTTTGCAAATAAAAGCACCCTCGCTTGCGGGCAAGGGTGCTTTTGGCGTTAATGCTTATTTGGCGACGATGTTGACCAGACGGCCGGGGATGGCGACGGTCTTGACCACGGTCTTGCCGCCGAGCCAGCCGGCATAGTCCGGATGGTTGGCGATCAGCTCGGTAAGACCGGCGGCGTCGAGGTCGGCGGGGACATTGACGCGGGCCTTGATCTTGCCGCAGACCTGTACGGCGATCTCGATGCTGTCCAGCTTCAGGGCTTCTTCATCGTATTCCGGCCATTCCTGACGGTGTACGCTTTCATTGTAGCCCAGTTCCTGCCACAGCTCTTCGGCGATATGCGGGGCAAAGGGAGCGAGCAGGACCACGAGGTTCTTGATCGCTTCGCCGAGGACGCCGCCGTTCACTTCGCCATTAAGGTAATCGTTGATGGCGTTCACGTGTTCCATGATGGCGGAGATGGCGGTATTGAAGTTGCGGCGGACGGCGATATCGTCACCGGCGCGCTTGATGGTGGTATGGGTGGAGCGGCGCATATCCTTATCGGCTGCGGTGAGCTCTTCCGGCAGCTCGGCATCCAGCTCATATTTATCGATGCAGGAGATGACGAGGTTCCAGATGCGGCAGAGGAAGCGGTAGCAGCCGGCTACGGCAGTATCGTTCCATTCCAGGTCGCGTTCCGGCGGGGCGGCGAAGAGGATGAACAGGCGGGCGGTATCGGCGCCGTACTGCTTGATGATCTCTTCGGGGCTGACGACATTGCCCTTGGATTTGCTCATCTTGGAGCCGTCTTTTAAGACCATGCCCTGAGTGAGCAGGTTGGTGAAGGGCTCATCGCATTTGAGGTAGCCGAGGTCGAACAGTACCTTGGTGAAGAAGCGGGCGTACATCAGGTGCAAAATGGCGTGTTCTACGCCGCCGATGTACTGGTCTACCGGCATCCAGTAATCCGCATTCTTGGGATCGAAGGCCGCTTCGGCATTCTTGGGGTCGCAGTAGCGCAGGAAGTACCAGGAAGAGCAGACGAAGGTATCCATGGTATCCATTTCGCGTCTGGCCGGGCCGCCGCAGCAGGGGCAGGTAGCGTTCTTGAAGGTGGGAGAGGTCTTGAGCGGGCTTTCGCCGCCGGGGTTGAATTCTACGTCGGTGGGCAGGATGACCGGCAGCTGATCGTCCGGTACCAGCTGTTCGCCGCACTTATCGCAGTAGACGATCGGGATGGGGGCGCCCCAGTAGCGCTGACGGGAGATCAGCCAGTCGCGCAGACGGAAGTTGATCACGCGCTTGCCCATGCCCTGCTCTTCGAAGAAGTCGCCCATTTTCTGCTTGGCTTCCGGGGTGGGCAGGCCGTCGAACTGGGCGGAATTGCAGGCTACGCCGTCATAGCTTTCATAAGCTTCGGTCATCACTTCCGGCAGCTCGCCGCCCATCGGCTTTACTACCTGTTTGATCGGCAGATCGTACTTCTTGGTGAAGTCGAAGTCGCGCTGGTCGTGAGCGGGTACGCCCATTACCGCGCCGGTGCCGTATTCGTAGAGTACATAGTTGGTGATCCAGATCGGTACCAGGTCGCCGGTGACGGGGTTCTTGGCATAGGCGCCGATGAACATACCTTCTTTTTCCAGCTCATTGGAGGTGCGGTCGATCTGGCTGAGCAGCGATACCTTGTGGCAGAATTCCTTTACCGCGGCTTCGTAGGGGGTGCCGGCGGAAAGCTTGGCTACCATGGGATGCTCGGGGGCGAGTACCATATAGGTGACGCCGTAGACGGTGTCGTGGCGGGTGGTGAAGACGGGTACGGGATCGCCTGCTTCGGTGGTGAAGAAGAGCTGCATGCCTTCACTGCGGCCGATCCAGTTTTCCTGCATCGTTTTTACCTTTTCCGGCCAGCCGGGCAGCTTGACCAGGTCATCCAGCAGGCGCTGGGCATAATCGGTGATCTTGAAGAACCACTGTTCCAGCTGGCGGCGTTCCACCACGCTGTCGCAGCGCTCGCAGCAGCCGTCCACTACCTGCTCATTGGCAAGTACGGTCTGGCAGCCGGGGCACCAGTTGACGGCGGCGTTCTTTTTGTAGGCGAGGCCGTTTTTGTAGAACTGGGAGAACATCCACTGCGTCCATTTATAATAATCGGGCAGGCAGGTGGCGGCTTCGCGGTCCCAGTCGTAGCTGATGCCGAGCGTCTTCAGCTGTTCGCGCATCTGCTCAATGTTCTGGCGGGTCCACGGATCGGGATGGATCTTGTTCTTGATGGCGGCATTTTCTGCCGGCAGGCCGAAAGAGTCCCAGCCCATGGGGTGGATGACGTTCAGGCCCTTCATGCTGTAGTAACGAGCCATTACGTCGCCGATGCTATAATTGCGTACATGACCCATGTGCAGCTTGCCGGAGGGGTAGGGGAACATTTCCAGCAGGTAGAACTTTTCCTTTTCCGGGTCTTCCACTACATGATGCAGATGGGCAGCATCCCAGCTGTCCTGCCATTTTTTCTCTATGGCGGTAAAATCGTAACGTTTTTCCATTGGGTGAATACCTCCCTATGATGCAGTATCCGGGGTGAACCGAATAAAGTGTCTACTATTATACTATAATCGTTGCCGATATTCAACAAATTATTGTAGCTACTGCCGCATATATTGCCGTATACTCCGCTTAACAGAGAGGTACCTATGCGCGCACCCGCCCCGCCCCGCTCCCAGCCCACCTTTTCCGGCAGCTACGGCTTCCTGGCGTCAGCCGTCGGCGCGGCGGTGGGCCTTGGCAACATCTGGAGCTTCCCCTACAAGCTGGCCGCCCACGGCGGCGCGGCTTTTCTGCTCGCCTACCTCACTCTGGCGCTCGTCCTCGGCCTGCCGCTGCTGCATCTGGAGCTGCGTACCGGCCGCCGCACCGCCTGCCCGCCGCCCGCCGCCTACCGGATGCTGCACCGCCGCGCCGCGCCCGTTGGCTGGGCTGCGGTAGCGGCGTCATTTCTGATGCTCGCTTTCTACTGCGTGCTGGGCGGATTGGTGCTGCGCTATGCGGTAGGCTTCGCGCTGGAGCTGCCGGGCGGCAGCGGCTTTTTCGGTCTTAGCGGCGCGGAATTCTTCGCCGCCCGGCAACGGCAGCCGCTGCTCCTGCTGCTGTGGTACGCGGTCTTCCTCGCACTTAGCTGCGCGCTGGTCGGGCAGGGGGTGCGGCGCGGTATAGAACGGTTCAGCTGCGTGGCCATGCCGGCGCTCGTAGTGCTGCTGGTCGCCCTCGCCGCCTTCGTGGCGGTACAGCCCGGCGCCGCCGCCGGGTGGGGGATGCTGCTCCGCCCCACCTCCCAGCTTACCCCCGCGGTGTGGCGGGCGGCCGCGGTGCAGCTGTTTTTCTCCCTCTCGCTGGGGCAGGGCTGCCTGCTCACCTACGGCTCCTACCTGCCGCCCGCCGCCCCGCTGCCCCGCCTCTCCCTGCTGATCGTGCTATGCGATACGCTGGTCGCCGCGCTCGCCGCCGCGGTGGTGCTGCCCGCCTGCGCCGCTTTTGGCGCGGCTGCGGATGCCGGCCCGGCGCTGCTCTTTTCCGCCATGCACGCGGTGTTCGCCGCCGCCCCGTGGGGAGATGCGCTGGGGCTGCTCTTCTACACGCTGGTCACGCTCGCCGCGCTCACCTCCGCCGTCTCCCTGCTGGAAGTCTGCACCGCCGCGCTCACCGCCGCCGCCCCGCTCTCCCGCCGCGCCGCCTGCCTGCTCACCGCAGGCGCGCTCACCCTGCCGGCCGCCCCGGTGCTGGCAGATGCGTACCTGCCGCTGCCGTGGCTGGAGCTGATCAGCTTCGCGGCAGAGGGGGTGCTGATGCCGGGCGCATCGGCGGCGCTGGTGCTGCTGACGCTGCGGCAAAAATGGCGCGGTTAGCTCTTGCATCCCGCCGCATTTGGGTGTAAGATGAGCCTAACAACGCCATGCCCGCGGCGTCGATCCTGACAAAATTTCAGGAGGAATCTTCATGAGAAACAAAATCAAACTGCTGATGCTGGTGCTGATCCTGGCACTGGTCTTGTCCGCGTGCGGCCAGCAGGCCGAGCCGCAGCTCAGCGGCACGGTGACCCTCGTCTGGCCGGATGGCACGGCGCAGGTCTGGTACGATGTCCCGGCGGCGGAAGGCGCTACCGCATCTCAGGCGCTGCTGCAGCTGCTGCAGGCAGAAAAGATGGCCTACACCTACAGCAACGGCATGTGGGACGGCTTCAACGGCGTGATGAGCACCATGGAAGACGGCTGGCTCTTCTACGTGGACGGCGCGCTGGCGGATGTCGGCGCCGATTCCGTGGTGCTGGCAGATGGCTTCAATTTCAGCTTCGAATACGTCAATTACGCCGCCGCCCTCGGCTGGTGATGAGAAAACTGTCGTAGCTGCCCCGCCTCGCTGCCACCGCTGCGGTGCCGGATAGCAAGGTTGTATCTGAAAAATGTAGGGCGGGGGCTTGCTCCCGCCGCCGGGTACGCGCCGGATGTGGCTATTCCCTTGCCTCCCTCAGACGAGGGAGGTGCCCCGTAGGGGCGGAGGGAGGGACCTGTAGCAGGGTGGCTGGCTGCTTGTAGTTAACTGGCAGCGGGTCACTCCCTCAGTCAGCCGCTGGCGCGTCTGCCAGCTCCCTCGTCCGAGGGAGCTATTTAAACATCCCCCTTGCCAAATCGCCTTGCATCCGCTATAATAGCGGTGGTCGGCTTGCCGACCCGCTGATCCGAATGCGCAAACAATGGGGGCTTCCCCCAAACGAAGAGACCGTCCCACATAGCCTGGGGACGGTCTTTCCGTATCTATGGCACTTCACTAAAATTTTCCACTTGAAGATGGGGAACAAAATGCCCCCGCCCCGTGTCTAATCTCTATACCGAGGCGAGAGGAGTGCGAATGTGCCGTATGCGGCGATACGCACCGGTAGGACGGGGTGGCACAATGTGCAAATTTTGTGTTATTCGTTGTTTTTGCGCTTTACTTTTGTCCATACTTTCGGTATAATAGTCTGTGATTAAACAGGGTGGGGAAGACTATGCACATTTTATGCCTTTTCTTCACCGCACTGCTATATCAGATATGCAAAAATTATTTCTATGCAGGAAAAAAGGAGGAATACTATGAAAAAGCTTCTCTCTGTGTTGCTGGCTTTAACGCTGATCTTCGCGTTCGCTAGCACCGCGATGGCAGCTACCGTTGAAGTCAACAGTAGTTCCGGCACTGCTTCTGCAGGTGTTGTGGATCTTACTGGTAGCCCCATCTATGTTTATTCTGGTGATACCGTTGTTGTTAAATTTGGCAACGACACTAGTGCTATTATTGATGACAGCGCTCTTCCTACTGGTGTTGTCGTTAGTGGCAACAAACTCGAATTTGGTACTGCTGTAACTGCTGGTACCAACGAATACACTGCTACTTTGGGCGGTGAAGGTGG
>JAFXLH010000034.1 GCA_017531315.1 Bacillota bacterium | reverse complement strand
TTGAAATTGCTGGCATTGATATCCGGCAGGTAGCGGCGGCGGCCCAGCAGCGTGGTGACAAAGCCGCAATCCGCGCACTCGGCGATGGTCTTTTGCTGGTAGCGCTCCACGCCGGGATAGCGCAGGAAGTAGCGGTCGATATAATCGTGGGCGGCGGCGCGGCTGATGCCGAGGTCTTTGGCCAGACCGAAGTCGCTGATGCCGTAGACGATGCCGAAATTGACCGCCTTGGCCTGACGGCGCTGGTCGGCGGTGACTTCCGCCATCGGCACATCCAGCACTTCCGAGGCGGTGCGGGCGTGAATATCCTCACCCTTGATAAAGGCTTCCTTCAGGCGCTCATCGGCGCAGATATGCGCCAGCACGCGCAGTTCGATCTGATTGTAGTCGCCGGCCAGCAGCAGGTCGCCTGCGCGTTCCGGCTTGAAGTAGCGGCGTATCTGCCGCCCCGCCTCGCTGCGCACGGGGATATTCTGCAGATTCGGCTCGGCGGAAGAGAGGCGGCCGGTGGCGGTGACGGTCTGATTGAACACACAGTGCAGCTTGTCCGTATCCGCATCCAGCGCCTGCAGGATACCGTCGGCATAGGTGCTCTTCAGCTTGGCCACGGCGCGGTAATCCAAAATCAGCTGCGCCAGCGGGTAGGCATCCGCCAGCTGCTCCAGCACCTCCGCATCGGTGGAATAGCCGCTCTTGCTCTTCTTCACCGGCGGGATGCCCTGCTCTTCGAAAAGTACCTGACCCAGCTGCTTGGGCGAATTGATATTGAAGCTATGCCCGGCCAGATCGTAGATGCTCTGCTGTATCTGCGCCAGCTCTTCGCCAAGGCGCTGCGACATCGCGGCGATGCCCGCGCGCTCCACCGCCACCCCGGCGGCTTCCATACGCGCCAATACGGCAGCCAGCGGCAGCTCCACATCGCGGTAGAGCGAGCTAAGCTGCTGCTGCTCCAGCCGCGCGTTCAGCTCGCGCATCAGCGGCAGGGTCAGCTTAGCGATGGCTGCGGCATCATCTGCGGTCACATTCAGCATCAGGTAGCGCGCCAGCAGCTCCGCAGGCTCATAGCTGCTCGCCCCGGCATCCAGCAGATAGGCGGCCAGCTGCGGGTCATCGACTACGCCCTGCATTTCCGCGCCCGCGCTCATCAGCAGCAGCTGCAGCTCCTTGCTGCACCAGACGATCTTCGGCAGCGCGAAGTCGCTAAGCAGCGGCAGCGCTTCTGCCGCGCCGACGAGGCAGCACTTCTCGCCGCGTGCCAGAGCTGCCTGCTGCAGGCTGCCGCCGCGCGCCGCACCCTCATAGAGGGGCAGCACCGCCAGCGGGCCGGCTTCGGCCAGCACCTCGTCCAGGCAGGCGCAGGCGGCGGCCGGTGCGGCCTCTGCCACGGGAGCGGCGGGGGCTTCTTCCGGCAGGGCACGCAGCAGCTGGCGCAGGCCCAGCTGGGTGTAGAGCAGGCGCAGCGCCTCCACATCGCCGCCGGCCAGGGCATAGGTTTGCCAGTCGGGGCAGGCGCCGTCAAAGATATCGCGGCGGATGGTGGCGAGGATGCGGCTGGTATAGGCCTTGTCCTTGCCGTCGATCAGTTTTTCTTTCAGCTTGCCCTTTTGCTCGTCGATATGAGCATAGAGGTTGTCGATATCGCCATAATCGGCGATCAGCTTCAGCGCCGTTTTTTCGCCCACGCCGGGCACGCCGCTGATATTATCGGAAGTATCGCCCATCAGCGCCTTCACTTCGATGAGGGCGCGCGGGGAAACGCCGTATTTTTCGATGATGGCGTCAGTATCGTAGATCTCCACTTCGCTGATGCCCTTTTTGGTCATATGCACGCGTACCTGCTCGTCGATCAGCTGGAAAGCGTCGCGGTCGCCGGTGAATATCTCTACCGCAAAGCCCGCCTCCGCGCCGCATCTGGCCAGCGAGCCGATGATATCGTCCGCCTCGAAGCCGTCCAGCTCCAGCGTATGCACGCCTGCCAATTCCAGCACCTGCTGGATCAGCTGGAACTGACCGCGCAGCTCCGGCGGCGTCTCTTTGCGCGTGCCTTTGTAATCGGCGGCGATGGCGGTGCGGAAGGTGACGCGGCTCTTATCGAAGCAGACCGCGGCATAATGCGGCTTTTCGTCTTTCACGATCTTATTGAACATCACCATAAAGCCATGCACGGCATTGGTGTACACGCCCTCGGCATTGGAAAGCAGCGGCAGCGCATAAAAGGCGCGATGCAGCAGGCTGGAACCGTCGATAAGCAGCAGTTTTTTCATAGCGTCCTCCGCAAGATACTGGTAACCCATTCTTAATAGTTTATTATAGCAGATTCTGCGCTAAGATACAACAAAAGACCGCCTCGAAGTGAGGCGGTCTTGCTGCTTATTTGCTATTTGCGTCTGCGGCGGATGATGTAGACGACGCCGCCGATGATGACGCCGAGCACAGCCAGCGTGGGCAGCGCACCGAGGAAGAATACCAGCAGATTCTGCGTATTATCCAGCAGGGAGTTGATGCCGCGCATAAAGGCATTACGCATTTCCATGCCCGGCTCAGACCAGCCGACGAACGGCACCTTGCTGCTGCCGGTATTGGCGGCAGAATAGAGATGGATGGTGATCTTGGAAAGCTCCGTCACCTGATCGTAGTAGCGCAGGCGGCCTTCCATAGTTTCGATCTCGATGCGTACGCGGTTCAGCTCATCTTCCAGCTGCAGCAGGTCGCTGATGTTCTTGGCTTCGTCGATCAGCTCCATCAGGCGCGCTTCATGCTCGCGGTACTGAGCGAGGCTGTTCTGGATGTCATAGTATTCGGCGGTGACATCAGCGCTGGTGATATTCTGGCTGCTCACCTGCCCCAGCTCGCCGATCAGCGCCAGCACGTCGTCCAGACTGCCGGCATCCACACGCAGCACCAGCGTGCCGGTATAGCGGCCGCTGCCGCTGTGGCTCTGCTCAGCAGATACCAGATAGCCGCCGTACTGCTCGGGCAGCGCTTCGATGTAGGCATAGGCCGCGGCGAAATCTTCTACGGTGAGGCGCATTTCCGCATCGCGGATGATCTTGCGCTCGATGGCCTCTTCGCTGGCGAGGGCGATGCCGTCATTCTGCGCCAGGCCGTCTTTCAGCTCATCGACGCTGCCGCGCTTATCCATGCTGCCGGCGACCACGCTTTCGCTGATATCGTAGCCCTTGTAGCCGTTGCCGTTGGTAGTGGAGCTGGCATAGAGCATCATATCCGTATCATAGTAGGCCATGTCGGCTTCGCTTTTCGCCATGCCGCCCATACCGTCGACCAGGCCGATCGCCCCGGCGCCCAGCACCAGCATCAGGCAGGCTGCGGCAGCTACGCCGCCCAGCGTCTTCACCCACGGTCTTGCGTACCAGCTGCGCTTGGCGCGCGGCGGCTCAGCAGCCAGGCGGGCGCGGAAGCGCTCCTTGAAGCCTTCCGGCAGCTCTTCGGCAGGCAGGCTGGCCAGAGCCTTCTGCAGCAGCTGCTCTTCTTCCAGCATCGCGGCGCAGGCCGGGCAGGCGGCGCAATGCTCCTCGATAGCGCGGCTGTCCTTGGGCGAGAGCACGCCATCCAGATATGCGGCCAGATTCTTTTTCACCAAATCACAATTCATATTTTTTCACCCCTTTGCCCGATTAGACGCTGCAATGCTTCATCTTGTTCCGCATCGCGCAACAATTGTTCGCGCATCGCCTGCCGCGCCCGCGATAGGCGCGATTTGACGGTGCCGACAGAGAGCGTCAGCGTGTGGGCTATCTCCAGATAATCAAGCTGTGCCATTTCTCTTAGGATAAATACCGTGCGGTAGGGCGGCGAGAGAGATTCGATAAGCCCGTGCAGATAAGCGGTGGTCTCCCGCTCTTCATGCAGCTGCTCCGGCAGCTGCGAATAATCCGCCACCTGCAGCATCTCTTCGCCCTCTTCGGCGGTGGATAAGAGCTCCTCTTTGCCGATGCGGCGCAGGCGGTCGCGGCAGGTATTGAGCACGATGCGATAGGCCCAGGTGGAAAAGGCGGCATCGCCGCGGTAATTAGGCAGCGCGCGGTATATTTTTATCAGCGCCTCCTGCGTCATATCCTCCGCCTCTTCGCGGTCGCGCAGCAGCGATAGCGCTACATTATACATGCGCTGCATCTGCGGCTCTATCAGCTGCTCAAAGGCAAGATGATCGCCGTCTATGGCGCGGCGCAGCAATTGTTTTTCGTTCAGGCTCATGCTTTACACCTCCGCTGGGATCGGTACCTGCCACCACTATAACATACACCATGACACAAGGCAAATCGGGGCGGCAAATATCCCTGCTGATTATTTGACGCAAAACGCAGCCATTTTGTTCCAAAAGCGCCCATATACAATCCGATAAGCCCGCTTAGCTGGGAAATTTGCTTGACTTTAGTCCCAATCAGTAGTAAAATACCATATACTGTCTGTAAAGAATGCTTGCCGGATACGGAAAGGAGGCCGTCTATGCTGACCATCAGCGATACCGAAATGTTGATCCGCCTGTTCAGCGCCTGCGGTGTGGGCTTTTTGCTGGGCTGGGAGCGCGGCCGCAATTTCAAGCAGGCCGGCAGCCGCACCCATATTCTGGTCTGCCTGATGGCCTGCGTCACCTCTATCATCTCCGCCTACGGCTATGTGGGCAATATCGGCTTCGTCATCAATTCCGACCCGGCGCGTCTGGTAGTAGGCGTACTCACCGGCATCGGTTTCCTCGGCACCGGCCTGATCTGGAAGGATAGCCAGCACGGCATCTCCGGCATCACCACCGCCGCGAATATCTTTTTGACCGCAGTACTCGGCATCGCCGTAGGTCTGGGCCTGTATAAGCTGACCATCGCCACCACGCTCATCGCCTATCTGACGCTGGAAAGCGATAACATCAAGAAGAAGCTGAAAAAGCTCTTCGGCAATAAAGAAGACGATGCCAAAGAGGCCGAAGAAGCAGAAGACAAATAACACTTGCATTTGCAGCTGTTTCTTGCTAAAATATTTTTTGTAAGTTTTGCCGGTGTGATGGAATGGCAGACGTGCTTGACTCAAAATCAAGTGGGGAGACCCGTGTCGGTTCGAGTCCGACCACCGGCACCACATAAAAAGGCACCCATACGGGTGCCTTTTTTGTTTGGTACTGCGTGGTCATAGACAAGAACAGACCTGTCGCGACGGTCGCGCGCAGCGCGGCCTAGTCCCTTTAGGGAGTTCGAGTCCGACCCGTAACTACACGCTGCCTTTTTCTTAGCACCGCACCGCCACCGACAAGAACAGACCTGTCGCGACGGTCGCGCGCAGCGCGGCCTGTGATGTTTCTTATAATCTAACAGCTTTGCTGTAGGGTAAGAAACATCGAAATTGCCTATCGGCAATTATATGGGCGGGGGCTTGCTCCCGCCGTGTTACTGCAAGCAGAATCTGCCCCTACAAAAGCAAACGCCCCTGCACAACGCAGGGGCGTTTAGTATCATCATCACATACCGCCGTACAGCAGCCAGATGTAAATATAGGCCGGCACGACTGCGGCAAAGGTGAAGGGGATACCGATACGCATGAAGTCGGCATTTTTCACCTCATAGCCGGATTTTCGCAGGATGCCGATACCGGCGATATTGGCAGAAGCGCCCACGGGGGTACAGTTGCCGCCCAGGGTAGCGCCGGAAAGCAGGCCGAAGAACAGCACCGTGGGGTCGATGCCGATGGAGGCCGCGAGGCCGGAAATGACCGGCAGCATGGTGGCAACGTAGGGGATATTATCGATAAAGGCCGATACAAGTACCGAGCCCCAGACGATAACGGTATAGAGAACAAAGATATTATCGCCGCCCACTTCGGCCAGCACCGCGACTACGGCATCGATGACGCCCTCGGCGGTGATACCGCCGATCATCAGGAACAGACCGACCAGCAGGCCGATAGTCTCGAAATCGATATCCTTGAGCGGGCCTTTGATGGCGATAATCTCGCGGCGGAGGATATAGTTATATACCAGGCCGACCAGCATCATGCTGCAGCAGATCATACCGTTGGTGATATCCGGCTTGACCGGCAGGAAGGAGGCGCAGATGAGCATGACGATGGTGCCACACAGCAGCACGGTGGGTACATAATCGCTGACCACGGTGCGCTGACCGCGGCGTTCGATAGGCGCCTTCTCTTTGCGGAACAGCCAGGCCAAGATAAGCGCCGACAGCACCGCGCCCAGTTCTACGGCGAAGAAGATGGAGGGACGGCCCTTGTACCAGAAGAAATCCATGAAGCTCATATCGGCATAAGAGCCGAGCATGATGGCCGTGGTATCGCCCACCAGCGTGGCAGCGCCCTGCAGGTTGGAAGAGACGGCGATGCCGATGATGAACGGCACGGGGTTGGTGCCGAGATTGCGGCAGATGGCCAGCGCCACCGGGGCGACCATCAGTACAGTAGCCACGTTATCGACGAAAGCGGAAATGACGCCGGCAAAGACCGCCAGAGCTACCGCCGCCATCTGCACATTGGGCACCTTTTCCATGATCAGATCGGCCAGCAGCGAGGGCATTTTGCTTTCGATAAACAGCGATACCAGCCCCATGGTGCCGGCGATCATCAGCAATACATTGAAGTCGATGCTGGGGATGATCTGATCCAGCGGCAGCATACCGGTAGCGATAAAGATAAGGCCGGATGCCAATGCGATATAGGGACGGTACTGCGTAAGCGTAAGCATCAGCACATAAGTGATGCCAAACAGAGCAATTGCGGGTAACAAGGGTTTTCCTCCTTAAACAAACGGTGCAAATTTACAGAAAATTTCGTATTAATTTATAATATACAATTTTTGGTGAAAAGGCAAGGCAGATTATGTGAAGATGGGCTGAATTAAGCATCCCCTCCCCTACCCCGCCGCAAGCCGCCACGCATCAAAAAGAGCCGCGAAAAAACTCGCGGCTCTTTGCTCTGTGCATATTATCGGCGCGGCTCATTTACGGCCGGAGATGGTCACCTGCTGCTGCAGCGCATCCCACTCTACCTCTGCACCCAGACGCTCGGCAATCAGGCGCACCGGCAGGAAGGTACGGCCGCCCTCGATGAAGACCGGGGCTTCCAGCTCATCGGGCTGGCCATTGATCAGCACGGTGGTGCTGCCGATGAACAGTTCGATGGTGGTATCATCCTTGCTCAGCGCCACACGCTGCGCGGGCTCATCCCACACCACCTCGGCGCCCAGCGCTTCGGCAATGATGCGGATGGGCAGATAGGTGCGGCCGGCTCTGATCTGCGGCGCGGCATCATAGGTGATCAGCTCGTCATTGATGCGGATGATATTGCTGCCGATAGTCATCACGATCTCCACCGCTTCTCCCAAGGGGGCGAAGCTGACGGAAACGGTGACGCTGCTGCGCGGCATGGAGAAGCTGTAGTTGCCATCGGCACGCTGGGTGACGGGCACACGGTCGCCGTCGGCGGTGGTAACGGTGACTTCATCCACGGCAAAGCCGTAATGCGGGGCGGGCTTGATGATAACGCCGCTGTCGTAGCTGGCGGAGCTCTTCACATCCACATCGCCGTCAACAGGCTCTTCCACGCGGATCTCATAGCGCTTGGCGGGTTTTCCGCCATCCGCATCATCCACGCCACTGCCGCCTTTGGGTATCCATTGGGCGGTTAAAGTGATATCGAAGTAAATATCTTCCAGAGTAACGCCTGCGGCAAGTTCATCCCCATTATAACTACCACCCACTACTTTCCATGCCTTGAACTGATAACCGTCCGGAGCGGTAAAGGTGCATGCGGGCAAAGTATACTTGTATTCCTCATCAAAACCAACTTCAGCGGGCTGCATATATCCGCTACCTTCACCGGGTTCAAGCGTGATCTGATGCTGCGGCGCATACGTATTCACCACCATCACACCATAGCCCATACCCTCTTCGCCGCTGACCGTCTGCACCGGCTGGCCGTTGACGAAGAGCTGCATATACCATTCGCCGGCTACTTCTTCCTGCACGGTATAGGTGCCGACGGGCAGGTAGAAATAGGCGGCATCAGTATTGGGTATGAGCTCTGCAGCAGTGAGCGGCTGGAAGGAGGCGGTATACATAGTAGCAGCCACACCGTTTTCATCCAGGAAGGAGATGGTGGGAGCGGGGTTATTGGCATCCACCACTTCATAGTTTTTCTGAATGGCAAAGCCGAAGAAGTTGGGCGGGGTGCACAGCACGAAGGCCGCATCGGCATATTTCTGCATATCCATGCTCATCTGGGCAGCGTCGCTGAGCGGCAGCAATGCCCGATGGATGGCATCCATCTGCTGTTCTACTTCTGCACGGTTGGCATCGCCGATCTCGCTCATCGGCGGCAGGGCATCGATAAGCGCCTGCGCGACTGCCACGCAATCATCACAGATATAAGTGCAGTTATTCAGCAGGCCACCGCAATCCGCATCGTGATCGTGATGCACGCAGCCGGCATAGACCACATCTGCCGCAGCTACGGCAGAAAAAGAAAATACCAGCACCAAGGCAAGCAACAGGGAAACAATTTGTTTTTTCATCTTCGTACTCCTCCTATACACAAAAAAGATACATCATACCCATGGGGCATAATGCACCTGTGAAGCCGTTATGATATAGCCAAAGAACAGACCCGGCGCCAATGCATCGGCAGACGAAAGCCGCGGCGTCAATTCATTCAAACTAATCTTCGCCTTGATTCTAACACAAACTACGCTAAAAATACAGAGCCAAATTAATGTTTTTGTTCCGGTTTTGCTCATTCCACAAACATATCTATTAGTTTTAATTCATCTGCATCAAACAGGCGCAAGCCCAGCAAAAAAGCTATCCCGGCGGGATAGCTTTTGGTTTTACTTATTCGGCGCAGGCGGCCTTGATGACGGAGATGGCTTTGGCCAGTACCTCCTGCGGGATATTCAGCGCCGGCAGCAGGCGCAGCTTATCTTTGGCGGTGAGGCAGAGCACGCCGTTATCCATGCAGGTCTTCAGCACTTCTGCGGCAGGCTTGGTGGTTTTGATGCCTATCATCAGGCCAAGGCCGGTCACCGCTTCCACGCCGGGCGCGCCGATCAGCTGTTCACGGATATATTCGCCCTTGGCCATAACTTCTGCCAGCAGCTCATCGGTGAGCCGCCCGAAGACGCTGATAGCCGCGGCGCAGCAGACCGGGTTGCCGCCGAAAGTGGAGCCGTGATCGCCGTAGGTGAGCACATTTTCCACCTTGGCGCTCATCAGCGTGGCGCCCAGCGGCAGGCCGCCGGAAAGGCCCTTGGCGGTGCTGATGATATCCGGCTGTATGCCAAAGTGCATATAGGAATAGAGCTTGCCGGTGCGGCCGTTGCCCGCCTGCACCTCGTCCACGATCAGCAGAATATCCTGCTCTTTGGCAAAGGCGGCTACAGCCTGCAGGTAGTCGGCATCCAGCGCACGCACGCCGCCCTCGCCCTGCACACATTCCAGCATCAGCGCAGCCGCTTTGTGCTCGATGGCGGCGGCTTTGATAGCTTCGATATCGTTGGCAGGCACGGAGACAAAGCCCTCCGGCAGCGGCAGGAACTGGCTGTGGAACACATCCTGACCGGTGGCGGCCAGCGTAGCCAGCGTGCGGCCGTGGAAGCTCTGCTGCAGCGTGACGATGGTGTAGTGATCCGCGCCATGCTGCTGCAGCGCGTATTTGCGCGCTACCTTGATGGCACATTCATTGGCTTCCGCGCCGGAATTGCTGAAGAAGACCTTCTTCATCCCGGTCTTTTCGCACAGCATGGTGGCAAGGCGGGCGCACGGCTCGGTGTAGTAGAGGTTGGACATATGCTGCACCTTGCCGATCTGCTCGATCACCGCCTGCTGCCATGCTTCATCGGCGATGCCAAAGGCGGTGACGCCGATGCCGGAGCCCATATCGATATATTCTTTGCCCTGCGGATCCACCACCACCGAGCCCTTGCCGGAGACGATCTCTACCGGGAAGCGCTTGTAGGTAGCGGCAACAGCCGCCTGGTCCATTTGCATAATGCTCATAGTAAGCCTCCGTCAGCCTTTGGTGACCATGGTGCCCGCGCCCTCGTCGGTGAGCAGCTCCATCAGTATGGAGTGCGGCACGCGGCCATCCATGATAATTACATTCTGCACGCCCTTGTGGATGGCTTCGACGCAGCATTCCACTTTCGGGATCATGCCGCCGCTGATGATGCCTTCCGCATAGAGCTGCGGCACTTCGTCTAAAGTAATTTCCGGCAGCAGCGTGTCGGGGTCGTCCTTGTCACGCAGTACGCCGGCGATATCCGTCATCATGATCAGACGCTCGGCCTGCAGCGCGCCGGCAATGCTGGCGGCCGCGGTATCGCCGTTGATATTGTAGGTACGGCCCTGCTTATCGCAGCCGAGGGTGGATACGACGGGGATATAGCCCTTTTCCAGCAGGTCGAGCACGGGAGCGATGTTGATATTGGTGATCTCGCCCACGTAGCCCAGTTTCTCGTTTTTGATCTTGGCTTCAATGAGGCCGCCGTCCATGCCGGAAATGCCCATGGCCTTGCCGCCCTTCATCTCCAGCAGGTTGACCAGCGTTTTGTTCACTTTGCCGGCCAGCACCATCTGTACGATGTCGATGGTCTCTTCATCGGTGACGCGCAGACCGTCCAAAAAGACCGGCTCTTTGCCAAAGCGGCTCATCACATCGCTGATCTCCGGGCCGCCGCCATGCACCAGCACCACTCTTACGCCGATCAGCCACAGCAGCACGATATCTTCCATCACCTGCTGCTTCAGCTGCTCGTTGATCATGGCATTGCCGCCGTACTTGACTACGACGATCTTGCCGCTGTAACGGCGGATATAGGGCAGCGCCGCAGTGAGTACCTCCGCGCGCTCATAATTGGTGAATTCGTTCATCTGCATCTCCTCATCAGGTGCGATAGTCGCCATTGATCTTGACATAATCGTAGGTCAGGTCGCAGCCCCAGGCGGTGGCAGCGCCAATGCCGTCATTCAGGGCGATAACGATCTCGATCTCTTTTTCCAGCAGCACTTTTTTGGCGATCTCTTCGGAAAATTCGATGCCGCTGCCATCTTTGCAGACGGCGATCTCACCGGCTGCGCTCTTGAAGCTGACATCCACCTTATCCACGTCTACCGCCACCCCGGCATAGCCGATGGCGCACAGCACGCGGCCCCAGTTGGCATCCGCACCAAACATGGCGGTCTTGACCAGGCTGGAGCAGATGACGCTCTTGGCCACCGTTTTGGCGATAGCCTCGTCCTTAGCGCCGGTTACAGCGCATTCCAGCAGCTTGGTAGCGCCCTCGCCATCACCGGCGATGCGGCGGCACAGGTCGATGGTGAGCGTATTCAGCGCCTGGGCAAAAATGGCAAAATCTTCGCCCTCGGCAGTGATCTCCGCATTGCCGGCGCAGCCATTGGCCAGCACCGCTACCATATCATTGGTAGATGTATCGCCGTCGACGCTGATCATATTGAAGGTCTTGGCGATATCACAGGACAGCGCCTGCTGCAGCATTTCGGCGGAAATTGCTACGTCGGTGGTGATAAAGACCAGCATAGTGGCCATATTGGGATGGATCATGCCGCTGCCCTTGGCGATGCCGCCGATATGGCAAATCTTGCCGCCAAGCTCAAATTCCAGCGCCACTTCCTTGGGCACGGTGTCGGTGGTCATGATGGCGGCTGCCGCATCGGCGCTGCCGTCGGCGGCGAGGCCGGCTACCAGCGCCGGGATGCCATCGGCGATAGGAGCGATGGGCAGGGGCTGGCCGATCACGCCGGTGGAGGCGACGATGATATCTTCTTTCGCCAGCTCAAGCGGCGCGGCGATCAGCTCGCTCATCTGCTCGGCGATGGCAATGCCGTCGGCATTGCAGGTATTGGCGTTGCCGCTATTGCAGATGACGGCCTGCGCCTTGCCATTGGCGAGATGCTGCTTGGTCACGGTGAGCGGCGCGCCCTTCACCAGATTGGTGGTATAGACGGCGGCGGCGCTGGCGGGAACGGAGCTAACGATCAGCGCCAGATCCTTTTTCGCCTTATTCTTTCTGATGCCGCAGTGGATACCGCTGGCTTTGAAACCCTTGGCAGCACAGACGCCGCCGGATACGATCTTCATGAGCTATTCCTCCTATACGTTAAGGCCGCAGGCTTCATCCAGCCCCAGCAGTAAGTTCATATTCTGAATGGCAGCGCCGCTGGCGCCCTTGCCTAAGTTGTCGAAGCGCGCTACCAGCACCATCCGCTCGGCATTGCCGTGTACGCTGATCTCCATATCGTCGCGCCCGGCCATGGAGCCTGCGGAAAGGAAGCCGCCTTCATCGGCCGCCGCCGCAAAATGCACCAGCCCCTGCTGGTAATAGTCCGCATAGAGCTGATTCACATCGTCCATGCTGCCCTTCAGCTGGCTGGCAAAGAGCGGCACGCTTACTTCCATGCCCTCCAGATACGGCGCCACCACCGGGCAGAAAACCGGGGCGGATGCGAGGCCGCACAGCTTTACCATTTCCGGCAGGTGCTTATGCTGCTGCGAGAGGCCGTACATACGCGGCGCCTCATACAGCACATCGCGCTGTTCCGCTTCGTATTCGGCGATCATCTTCTTGCCGCC
>JAFXLH010000033.1 GCA_017531315.1 Bacillota bacterium | reverse complement strand
GGTCTCTGCGATGAGCTGGGCGATCTGATTTTGCAGGTGGTCTTCCATGCCCAGCTGAAGGCAGAAGAAGATCAGTTCACCATGGCCGATGTCACCGATGGCATCAATGCCAAAATGATCCGCCGCCATCCCCATGTCTTCGGCAGCGACAGCGCCGAAGATTCCGCCGCCGTGCTCACCAAGTGGGAAGAGATCAAGGCCGCGGAAAAGGCTGCCGGCACCAAAGAGCGCCGCGGCATCATGAAGCTGAACGATAATCTGCCCGCGCTGATGCTGGCGCAAAAGGTGCAGGATAAGGCCCATCGCGTCGGCTTCGACTGGCCGGATATCAGCGGCCCGCGTGCCAAAGTGGACGAAGAGCTGGCCGAGCTGATGCAGGCGGAAACGCCTGAACAGCGCGCCGAAGAGCTGGGCGACCTGCTGTTTGCCGTGGTCAATATGTCCCGCTTTATGGGCGTGGATGCGGAAGAAGCGATGCGCCTCAGCGTACGCAAATTCGTCCGCCGCTTTAATTTCGTGGAAGAGCAGCTGGCAGAGCAGGGCAAACAGCCGGCCGAGTCCACCTTGGAAGAGATGGATGCCCTGTGGGATAAGGCCAAGACCCTTGGCCTGTAAGGAGAAAAACTATGCGTGTAGATAAGTATCTGAAAGTAAGCCGTCTGGTCAAGCGCCGCACCGTCGCCAATGAGCTGTGCGATGCCGGCCGCGTGCAGATCAACGGCCGCCCCGCCAAAGCCGGCACCGAAGTGCAGGTAGGGGATAAGCTCAGCTTCACCTTCGGCCCGCGCTATCTGGAGGTAGAAGTGCTGATCGTAGCCGAAAATGTCCGCGCCGGTGACGCCGCCACTATGTACAATGTGCTCAAAGAAGAGCGCATCAAAGAAGAATTCCCGCTCGACTGATTCCATAGCTTACACCTAAGACCGTTCCTTTTGGGGAACGGTCTTTTTTTGCGTGGCGGCGCATAAGCTGTGGCATCCGGAGGTGGCAAATATGGCAGAAAAACAACATGAAGCGCAGCTGCAGTTATTCGGCCGCAAAGAGCTGCGCCTCTACGGCGTGATCGCCGTAGAGAGCTTTGACGAAACGCTGGTAGAGCTGAATACCAAGCTGGGCGGCCTTAGTATCAGCGGTGTCGATCTGCAGGTAGGGCGGCTGGATCTCGATGCCGGGGAGCTGACGATCAGCGGCGAGATCGGCGGGCTCATCTACGGCAAGAGCAGGGAAGAGCGCAGTATGCGGCATAAGGGCGGGCGGCTGCTGGGTCGCCTGATGCGCTGATGCTGACACAGCAGCTGCATCTGCTGCTGCTTTCCTTAAGCGCAGGGGCGCTGCTGGGGGCGCTGTTCTGCCTCTACGAGGGGCTGCCCGGGCGCAAACGCTGGCCGCAGGATCTGCTGTGGTGGTGGCTAAGTGCGCTGCCGCTGCTGTGGCTGTGGCTGCTATTGTGGCGCGGCAGCTTCCGCACGCAGGTGTATCTGTGGCTGGCGGTCGGCTTTGCGGTGGTGGCGGGGCGGTTCTATGCGCCGCTGGCCGCGCTTTCCCGTCGCATTTGCGCCCGCTGCCGCCGCCCCAAGGCAGCTCGCAGCCGCCGCTTTTTCAACAGACAAGTGGAAAAAAGCCGCCAAAATGCGGATATTGTTGCGGATAAGCTTTTGTCATCAACCTGTAGTATCGGGAGTAGTTTGAAAGCCGCCGCGCGCCGCCGTTTAGCTGGGATTTTGAAGAAAAATAAAGATGAAAAAATATAAATTTGTAGTCAATTTGTACTTGATTTGTCCACAATTTGTTGATATAATGTGGATAGAAACTTGAAAGGAGGCGGGATAGTGAAGATCGAGATTCGCGGCGCGGAAAAGCTGAGCTTCCGCGAAAAGCAGATAGTCGTCTTGAAAGAGAGCGGCCTCTCTGCCAAAGAGATCTCCCGCCGACTCAAAGTAGCCGAAAGTACCGTGGCCACCCTCTATGCCAGAGCGCGCAGCAAGGGCTTCGAAACGGTTATCATCCTGCCGGGCGATATTCTGGGATTAAATACTGAGGAGGACTGGACTGATGGCGAATAAGCGCAAGCACAATTCTTTGTTCTTTATCAATACTCTGTTCATCGTTATCGCTTTCTTTATCGTCTTCCAGCTCTACGGCCAGTATGACCGCCTGCTCGATATGCAGGAAGAGATCGCCGTCTACACCCAGCGCCTGGAAGTGGCGGAAGCCGAATATCAGCAGCTGCTGGAGACCCGCGAGCTGTTGAACAACGACTCCTACATCGAACGCCTGGCCCGCGAAAACTTAGGCATGGTCAAACAGGGCGAGACCCTGGTCTCCCTCTCCAAGGATACCGGTGCGCCCACGCTGAACGAGCACCTGGACGTCAAGGCGCTCAACCACTGATGCAATAAAAAGCACCCCGCCCGTGGGTGCTTTTGCTTATTTGGAGGATATGCTGATGGATAAAGCCAAAGTGACCGCGCGCTGGCTGCGTACCTTCGCTCGCGGCGTGGATGAGCAGCAGCTGCAGGAGCGCGTCTATGCAGACGGCAACCTGATGTGGCACATTTTCAGCTGGGAGCTGGCGCCGCATCTCAGCGGCGCGGAAGCCGATGCCGCCTATGCCGCGGCAGAAGATGCGGAAGTGCTGCTCTTTGCCGACGGCTACTCCGGCGGCGGCAAGCCCACCCAGATCCGCGATCTGCAGCTTATCGCCAAGCCCAGATTGGACGAGCTGCCCAAGCTGTGCAAGAAGCTGAAAATACAGGATCTCTATATTACCGCCACCGATTACAGCTGGACCTATGTGCAGACGCATGAAGGCTACCTGGGCCCCTACTTCTGCCGCCGCCCGCTGTTCGACTGGGAAAAAGAGCCGGCAAACGGGCAGGCTTAAGGAGCGTCAAATGATACTTGCTGCAACACCGATCAGGCAGCCGCTTTCCGGCGAATATACCGAGCGGATCTATGATATCGACAGCGTCTGGAAAACCGACGAGTGGTCGTGGCTACTGTTTGAATCCGAAAGCGACAGCTGGTGCGGCGAATTCCGCGGTGCGTTCCGCGGCGTTGCCGTATCGGAAAAGCTGCGCCTTGTGGTGGTGCTGACCGAAGACTGTATGTACCTGCTGGATATTGAAACGGCAGCGGTCATTGACAGCCTGCTGCAGCCGCAGTATGTTGATATTACCGTCACTCCGGATGGAAATATACTTGTTGCGGATGGGTATGGCATAGAGCTGTTCAGAGGGCGCAGCGTAGCCGCTATTGAGTGCATTACCGTTCCCGTTCATCCGGATTATCTACGCTTCCGCGAATATGACGGCAATCGCCTGCGTATCACCTGTTATGAGTGCGGCGTCTGGGATGAAGAGCTGGTATTATTTCTTGACTGTGATTCGTTTGTATGGATAGATGCTTTGGCCTATGCTTTGAGCAGGCAATAAATAGCAACAAAGGAGCAAAAACATGCCCGCTGTTATCGATATCGGTTCCAATACCGTACAACTTATCATTGGCGAACGTGCTGCCGATGGCGGCACCAAGGTGCTGCTGCAGACCCTGCGTACCACCCGCCTCGGCCTCTCCGACCGCCCGGCTCACCTTGCCAAAGAGCGCATCGAAGCTACGCTCAGCGCCCTTGCCGAATACCGCGATATCTGCGCCTCCTATGGGGTAACGCGCATCAAGCCGGTCGCCACCTCGGCGGTGCGCGATGCGGAAAACCGCGCCGAATTTACCGATGCCGTGCAGGCCGCCTTCGGCTGGCAGGTAGAGGTGCTCTCCGGCGAAGAGGAGGCGCGCTTTTCCTGCGCCGGTGCGCTGGCCTCCGCCGCTGCGGCAGGGGATAGCGCCCAGCTGATCATCGACCTCGGCGGCAGCTCTACGGAGCTGATCGTCTTTGCGGATAACTGCATCCAGAGCGTACAGAGCATGCAGATAGGCGCGGCACGTGCCGTGGCGCGTGGCTGGGATCGCCCTGCCATCGCCGCCCAGCTGTAACAGCAGCTGCAGCCGGTGGCCGCGTTCAGCTGCGCCGTGGGCGTGGGTGGCACCGCTACTACCGCCATCGCCTGGCAGCTGGGCTTGCAGCAATACGACCGCGCCCGCATCGACGGCGGCCTACTCACGCTGGCTGATATCGAAGTGCAGATAGCCAAGCTGGAGCCGCTCAGCCGTGCCGAGCGCTGCGCCGCCTCGCCGCTGCTCGCCCAGCGCGGCGAAGTGATGCTGGAAGGCCTGTACATCCTGGCCGAAGTCTGCCGCGCCCTGCATATCGACGCCCTGCGCGTCTCCGGCGGCGGCATCCCCGACGGCGTGCTGCAAACGCTGCTGTAAGCCATACGACAAAAACCTCCGCTATACAGGCGGAGGTTTTATTTATGCGGCAGATATATAGAGTAAATATATAGCGCTAAGTGT
>JAFXLH010000032.1 GCA_017531315.1 Bacillota bacterium | reverse complement strand
CTGGGCATCCGTGAGCTGCACTACACTTCTGCCAATGGCACCGACCTGCGCGTGGGCATGATCCCGCAGGCTCAGTTCTGCGGCGGCGGCGAAGACACTCTCTCCGGCATTTACTACAACCCCAATATCCCCACCGAAGAAGTATTCATCACTCCCAAGAAGGGCGCGGCGGAAGGCGTGGTCCATTCCACCATGCCGCTCTCCTATCGCGGTGAGCTGATCGACGGTTTCTGGCTGCGCTTCGAAGGCGGCAAGGTAGTGGAATTCCATGCCGATAAGAACGAAAACCTGCTCAAGACGATGCTGGAAATGGATGAAGGCGCCAGCTATCTGGGCGAATGCGCTCTCGTTCCCTACGAATCTCCGATCCGCGAAAGCGGCGTGCTCTTCTACAACACGCTCTTCGATGAAAACGCTTCCTGCCACCTGGCTCTCGGCAACGGCTACACCATGACCATCAAGGACTTCGATAAGTACACCCTGGAAGAATGCCGCGCCATGGGCGTCAATGATTCCATCATCCACGAAGACTTCATGATCGGCAGCCGTGATATGGACATCGAAGCCGTCTGCGAAGATGGCAGAACGGTGCAAATTTTCAAAAATGGTACCTGGGCGTTCTGATCTGCCGGATAAATAGGCCCGTATACTGCGTTATCGGGCCTTGAAATAGACCCGCTATGTCGGCGGCCCTGCTGCCTTGTCTACGGGCCTATTTATCTCGGCACAGCACTGCAATATGAAAACAAAAAAGCCCCCGCTTATGCGGGGGCTTTTCTTATGCGCTTTGCTTATTTGACAGCTTTGCCGCTGCTGCCGAAGACGCGGATCTTTTCGCGGATGATCTCCACGGCGGCGTCGCGGGCGGGGGCCAGCATCTTGCGCGGGTCCAGCATATCCGGCTGGGCTTCGAGTGCGGCTTTGGCGGCGCCCATGAAGGCTTCGCGGATATTGGTGTCGATGTTGATCTTGCGGACGCCGCGGCGAACGGCTTCCTTCAGCGCTTCATCCGGTACGCCGGAGCTGCCGTGCAGTACGATCGGTACATCGATCAGCTCGTGGATGCGGGAGAGACGCTCGAAGTCCAGCTTCGGTTCGCCCTTGTACTGGCCGTGGGCGGTGCCGATGGCGATGGCCAGCGCATCTACGCCGGTCTGCTCGCAGAAGTATTTGGCTTCTTCCGGATCGGTGAAGAGGGAGTCGCGCTCGCTGACGAAGATATCATCTTCGGTGCCGGTGATCTTGCCCAGCTCGGCTTCTACGGAGACGCCGCAGGGACGGGCGACGGAGAGTACGCGGTTGACCAGCGCGATGTTTTCTTCCAGCGCCAGCTTGCTGCCGTCTACCATGACGGAGGTGAAGCCGCCGCCGATGCATTTGACGCACTGCTCGAAGCCGGTGCCGTGGTCGAGGTGCAGCGCTACGGGTACATGGGTCTTTTCTGCGGCGAGGCGGGTCAGCGCGGTGATGTATTCCAGACCGGCATATTTCAGCGCGCCCTGGCTGGCCTGTACGATGACCGGGGCATTTTCTAAAGTAGCGGCGGTGATGATGGCCTGGACGATCTCCATGTTGTTGCAGTTGAATGCGCCAACGGCATAGCCGCCTTTTTCGGCTTCCTGCAGAATATCTTTCATCGGGACGAGTGGCATAAGCTGTTCCTCCTTTTGTTATGTAGCAAATTTAATTTAACGGGCCGTGGTCCGTGGGGTCGCTGTCTTGCGGGGCATCTGCCGGCTGATCCGGCTGCGGCTGCTCTGGCGGCGGCATGAAGCGTACCTTGCTGCGGCCGCCTTCGATGAAGATCTGCTCCACATTATTCAGCAGATGCAGGTCGGCGGGGCTGCCGGCATAGATGTTCATTACCACGCCGCATTTATCGCAGCGTATCTCCAGATGGCTGGCCATGATCAGCATATTCATATCGTGGCAGTCGCAATCGGCGCAGTAGACATGGTCGGTGGCGATCAGCTCGGAGAGGCGCTTCAGGCAGGCGGACATTACTTCCGTATCGGCGAAGAAGTCTTCAAATTCATCGGCACATTCTTCCACCATCTCGCCTTCCATATATACGGTCTGCGCCACGGCGGCGGAATTGCCGATATGCAGCAGCTCCAGATCCATATTGGGGCAGGTGAGCGTGGTATCCTGCTGGCCGCGCAGATTCTGCTCGGTGATGATGTAGCTGTGGCGCTCCGGGCAGACCGGGCATTGCAGCGATACCTGCAGATAACCGCCATTGCGGTTGATGTACATAGGGTGCGCGCCGCAGGGGCAGTTGGTCTGCGTGCCGTTGCCCAGCTCGAAGTAGGAGAGGGTACGCAGCATCAGCGTTTCCTGGCAGGCGGGGCAGCGCTGCAGCAGGCGGTAATGCGGGAACAGTACGTTCACAGCTCCTCACCTCCCAGGCGGTAATCGCGGGAGGCCGTAAGCTCGCCGTCCAGCTTGTAGTAGCGGGGCAGGCGGGAAGAGGCGGTGACGCGGCGCAGCGGCATATCCAGCACATCGCCCACCTTGATATCAGTACCGCTGATATCCACGCAGCAGGTCTGCATGGCGATGCGGCCGATAAGCGGCAGCGCCTGCCCGTTATGCCTGGCATAGGGGCGGTTCTTGCCGGATGCGGCCTTGGCGGCTTTTTTGAAGTAGATCTCCGAAGACATGAAGCGGGCGGCGGTCTCTACCGCCAGGCCATCGGCATAGCCCATGGCGCAGATGGCCAGCTTAGCGCCCTTCTTGGCGCTCTCATCGCCGCCGTAGCCGACGGGCGCGCCTTTACTCATGGTGCGTACCTCCAGCACGCGGGCGCGGAAGCGGCAGGGATCGGCGAGCTGCCAGTCCTTATCTTTCGGCTGCTCCACGCTCTTCTGCCCATAGAGCAGCGTGCCGCAGCGCACCATATCTAAGCAGGCATCGGCATAGAGCAGGGTGGCCGGGGAATTGGCGGCATGGGCAGCGCCGTAGTCGATGCCCTCTTTTTTCAGCTTATCCAGCACGGAACGGAAGGACTTCATCTGCTTGTTGTAGTCGCTCTTTTCGGCGGCATTGGCCAGATGGGTGTAGATGCCGGTCAGATGCAGCGCGGCGTGGCGGCTGGCATAGCGGGCCAGCTCCAGCGCGGTCTCCTCATCGCAGCCGAAGCGGTTCATGCCGGTATTGACCTTGATCTGGCAGGGGGTGGGGATGGGCCCGGCCTCCGCCAGTTCCGCAAGCGGCGCCATGGCGTCCACGGTGGCGGTAAGGCGGTAGCGGCGGAACAGTTCTGCCTGCCCCTCGCACAGCGGCGTGAAGACGAGGATATCGCCCTTCACCTCGGCGCGGCGCAGCTCGATGGCTTCCGCCAGCGAGGTGACGGCCAGCAGGTCCACGTGGCCGTAGAGGGCGCGCGCTACTTCCACCGCGCCCAGACCGTAGGCGTCGGCCTTGACCACGGCGCAGAGCCGGGTCTCGGCGGGCAGGTGGCGGCGGATCTCGGCGGCATTGGCGCGCACGGCGTCCAGATCAACTTCCAGCCAGTTTTCAATATAAGCGGGTATTTGCATAATATCGCCTCTTTCGGCTTGGATTAGGGTTTATTTACCGCCGCGCAGCTTGCGCTTGAGGCGGATCAGCTTGCGTACGGCTACCTGATATTTCGGTTCGATGAAGTGGTAGAAGCGGTACATGAAGGGGCGGTAGACCATATCGAATTCGCCGATGAAGCGAATGTAGTCGCCGCCGAAGCCGCGCTTGAATTTGACCAGACCGTACAGCGGGTGGTCTTCGCCCACGTCGCCGGGGACGCCGCGGAAATCGTACATGGTGCAGCCATTGCGCTTGGCCCACTGGATCATCCGCCACTGCATCAGGTAGTTGGGCATCACATTGCGGTGGGCATTGGAAGATGCGCCGTAGATGTACCACGCCTTGTCGCCGAGCAGGAAGGTGAGAGCGCCGGCGATGGGCTGGCCTTCGTAGTAGACCATAAACAGCTCGCCCATTTTGGCGGGCATCAGGATATCGTAGAAGGCTTCGTAGTAGGAATAGGGGCGGATCAGGAAGCGGTCGCGGTCGGCGGTCTCTTTGAGCAGCTTATAGAAGGCGGGCAGCTGATCCTTGCCGCAGTTTTCTTCCACGGTAACGCCCTTGCGCTCGGCAAGGCGCAGATTGTAGCGGGTCTTCTGGTGGAAGTTGGCCAGCAGCTGCTCTTCGTCGGGGCGAATATCCAGACGGAAGACATAGCGCGGCTGAATGCCCTCGAAGCCCGGGCCCTTGTCGCAGCTTCTGGCGCCGCTATTGGCAATGCGCTGCTGCCACAGCTCGTCGGTATCCGGCACATCGGGGTCGAACTTGCAGAAGATGCAGTTGTGCTGCTTGGCCACGGCCTTCACGCCCTGCCACAGCACATCCCAAGCCTCTTGGTCGGCGATATCCAGCACCGGGCCGCGGGTAGCGTAGAACATGCTGCCCATGCCGGCGGGCAGGGGACGCTTCAGCAGCGAGACGGCAGCGCGGATGCCCTGCTCATCTTCTACTACGAGGCGCAGCGGCTGCCAGGCGCCGCTGCCCTTCAGGTCGCCCCATTCCCAGGTCTGCAGCAGGTGACCCTTGGCATGATCGGTGATGAAGCGGTTGAAGTAGTCTTTTTCGGTGATATCGAGAAGGCGATAAGAAAGCATTAAGATTTTCTCCTTATGATTATTCCGGGCGAAAATCACCTCGGAAGAGGTTGGCGTGTGTATTTATTAGCTATTTTTAGCAATACTTATTCAAATTGTATTTATTCGACTTGCGGCGGCTAAATCCTTTAATTGGCAGCATATCGGTGGGGATGTGCGGCGCGGAAAAGGCAGATATTCTGCTTGTAAGAATCCGCGGCGCATACTATAATAAGCGTATCTTTTATCATACTTGCAAGCGAGGTGTAATCTCTTGATCATCGATACTCATGTACATATTTTCCCCGATTTTATGGCGCCGCGCGCTATCTGCAATCTGGAATCTTATTCCGGCCTTAAGGCGGAAACGGATGGCATGGTGGCGGATACCATTGCCAAAATGGATGCCTGGGGCGTGGATAAGGCGATCGTGCTGGCCGTGGCGACCAAGGCGGAGCAGCAGGACTGGCTGAATGCCTATGCGCTGACTCTGGATGCGGAAGAGCGGCTGATCGGCTTCGGCACTATTTATCCGGCGGCGGAAGACTGGGAAGAGCAGCTGCAGGATATTGCCGACTATGGCTTAAAGGGCATCAAGCTGCATCCGCGCTATGCCGACGTCTATGCCGATGACCCGCGCATCGCCGCCATCTGCCGCCGCGCTGCCGAGCTGGGTCTGGTCATCGTTTTCCATGCCGGCACCGAGCCGGGGCTGCCCGGCCCGTGGCATGTCACGCCGCAGCGCCTGGCCGCCCTGCTGGATCAGCTGGCCGATGTGGAAAACCTGAAGCTGGTGGCCGCGCATATGGGCAGCTGCGAAATGTGGGACGAGGTAGAAGAATTCCTCGTCGGCCGCAATATCTGCTTCGATACCGGCTTCTGCGTGGGCCGCATCCCGGAAGAGCAGCTGCTGCGCATCATCAAAAATCATGGTGCGGATAAGATACTCTTCGCCACCGACTGCCCGTGGGGCAATGCCGGCGAATATGCCGCCTATATCCGCAGCCTGCCGCTGGCCGATGTGGAAAACCTGAAGCTGGTGGCCGCGCATATGGGCAGCTGCGAAATGTGGGACGAGGTAGAAGAATTCCTCGTCGGCCGCAATATCTGCTTCGATACCGGCTTCTGCG
>JAFXLH010000031.1 GCA_017531315.1 Bacillota bacterium | reverse complement strand
GCGGGCCGCCGATGACGAAGCGGCCGGTGGGGTTGATGAGGAAGCGGGTATCTTTATCCAGCAGCTGCTCGGGCAGGGTGGTGCGGATGACGTTATCGATGATGTAGGGGCGCAGCTCGGCCAGCTCTACTTCTTCGCGGTGCTGGGAAGAGATGACTACGGTATCGATGCGCTTGGGGTTGCCCTGCTCATCGTATTCCACGGTGACCTGGCTCTTGCCGTCCGGCAGCAGCGGGGAGTCGGCATTAGCCTTGCGTACTTCGGCCAGCTTGCGGGCCAGATGATGGGCATAGGTGATGGCCAGCGGCATCAGCTCTTCGGTATCGTCGCAGGCATAGCCGAACATCAGGCCCTGATCGCCGGCGCCGGTGGTGGCGTAGCGGTCGGTATCGCCTTCACGCTGCTCCAGCGCGGAATCCACGCCCATGGCGATGTCGCCGCTCTGCTCGTCGATGGCGGTGAGCACGGCGCAGGTATCGCAGTCGAAGCCGTATTTGGCGCGGGTGTAGCCGATTTCGCGTACGGTCTGGCGTACCAGCTTGGGGATGTCCACGTAGCAGCTGGTGGTGATCTCGCCGCCGATCATCACCATGCCGGTGGTGACGAAGGTTTCGCAGGCGACGCGGCCCATTTTATCCTGAGCCAGAATCGCATCCAGTATCGCATCGGAGATAGCGTCGGACATTTTATCGGGATGCCCTTCGGTCACCGATTCGGAAGTAAACAATCTTTTCAAAGCAGAACCCTCCTTAAATCACAGAACATATCTGCTGTTACAGGTATAATGTAAACATAGCAATTCAATTTAGTATAATATATAAGTAAAAAGATGTCAACCAAAGCCTGCCGCAGAGGGCTTTTATTTTTGCGCCGTGCGGAACGGATGCGCCGGATGCGGCATCTAATATGTAAGCGGGCATTATGCGCGCCCGGCCTGTATAGCTATTTGCATATTTGCAAATTTGTGGTACAATATAGTTTACGCATGATAAAATGCGTGTACTGTTAGCAAAAAGTCCAAGAATCCCAAAGAGGTGAATATATGCGAGAAAATACGAGCAACAAATACGGCAGCGAGATGCCGCCGACCCTGATGCCCACCGGCGCGGAAGCGGAAAGCCGCACCATGCTGCTGCCGATGATGCCGCTGCGCGGTATGCTGGTCTTCCCCGGTGTGATCAGCCATCTGGATGTGGGCCGCGAGCGCTCTATCTGCGCGCTGGAAGCGGCGATGGCCGAGGCCGATCAGCTGGTCTTTTTAGCGATGCAGAAAAAGTCCACCATCGACGACCCGCGCGAGGATGATATCCACGAAGTGGGCGTGGTGGCGCGCATCCGCCAGACGATGAAGCTGCCCGGCGGCACCATGCGTCTGCTGGTAGACAGTCTTTACCGCGCCAAGCGCGTGGCGGTGCAGCAGATGGCGCCCTACTTCCTGGTAGAGGTAGAGCCGCTGGCCGAAGAGAACGGCGTGGATGAGCTGGAGCTGGAAGCGATGGCCCGCGTGATGCGTACCACCTTCGAAACTTATGCCTCGCGCCGCCAGCTGCCCGACCTGCCCACCGAGGCCCTGAACAGCGCTTCTCCGTCGCGCCTCGCCGATCAGCTGGCTTCGCATCTGCAGCTTTCGGAAGTGATCAAGCAGGCGCTGCTGGAAGAAGTGAATGTGCATCACCGCATGGAGATCTTAGTGGCGCATCTGCAGCGCGAGCTGACCGTGATGGAAATGGAGAAGAAAATCTCCGAAATGGTGCGCGAGCAGATCGAGGCCAATCAGAAAGAATACTACCTGCGCGAGCAGCAAAAGGCCATCGCCAAAGAGCTGAACGAAAAAGACGAGCGCGGTGCGGAAGTGGAAGAGCTGCGTAAAAAAGCGCAGGCTGCCGATCTGCCCGATTATGTGATGGAGCGCGTGGAAAAGGAACTGGAGCGTCTGGCCAAGACGCCGCCGCTGATGGCAGAGGGGCTGGTCAACGCCAATTATCTCCAGTGGCTGATCGAGCTGCCGTGGAACACCTCCACCGCCGAAGATACCGACATCAAGCGCGCCCGCAAAATTCTCGACGCCGACCACTACGGCCTTGATAAGGCCAAAGACCGCATCATCGAGTATCTGGCGGTGCGTCAGCTGACCGGCGGCGGCCGTGCGCCTATCATCTGCCTGGTCGGCCCGCCCGGCGTGGGCAAAACCTCCATCGCCAAATCGGTGGCCCGTGCCCTGAACCGCAAGTTCGTGCGTATGTCTTTGGGCGGCGTGCGCGATGAGGCGGAAGTTCGCGGTCACCGCCGCACCTATGTAGGTGCGCTGCCGGGCCGCATCATCCAGAACATCAAGCTGGCCGGCAGCAATAACCCGCTCTTCCTGCTGGATGAGCTGGACAAAACCAGCGGCGACTACCGCGGTGAAGTGGCGTCCGCCCTGCTGGAGGCGCTGGATCCGGAACAGAACAGCACCTTTGCCGATCATTACATCGAGCTGCCCTTCGACCTTTCCAAGGTACTGTTCTTCACCACCGCCAATTTGCGCGAAGATATCCCCGGCCCGCTGCTGGACCGCATGGAGATCATCGAGATCCCCAGCTATACCGAAGAAGAAAAACTGAAGATCGCCAAGCGCCATCTGCTGCCCAAGCAGCTGATCGAAAACGGCATTGGCAAAGAGCAGCTGAAGGTGAGCGACAATGCGCTGCGCGCCATCATCCGCCGCCACACCCGCGAAGCCGGTGTGCGTGAACTGGAGCGCCGCATCTCCCGCATCTGCCGCGCCGCCGCCAAGAGCGTGGTGGCTGCCGATGCCGAGCTGCCGATCAGCGTGACGGAAAAGAACCTCAGCGAATTCCTTGGCCGCCCGCGCTACGACTTCGGCAAAAAGGCGATGAAGCCGCGCCGCGGTATCGCCACGGGGCTGGCCTGGACGGAAGTAGGCGGCGAGCTGCTCTCTGTCGAAGTTGTCGACCTGCCCGGCAAGGGCGAGCTGCTGCTGACCGGTAACTTGGGCGATGTGATGAAAGAAAGTGCCCGTGCGGCGCATACCTTCATCCGCTCGCAGGCCGGGGAACTGGGCATCGACGCCGATAAGTTCAAAAACTGCGACCTGCATATCCACGTGCCGGAAGGCGCTACCCCCAAGGACGGCCCTTCTGCCGGTGTGACCATCGCTACCGCTATCGCTTCCGCGCTCTCCGGCCTGCCGGTGCGCTCCGACCTCGCCATGACCGGCGAGATCACCTTAAGCGGCCGTGTGCTGGCGGTGGGCGGCATCCGCGAAAAGATGATGGCAGCCTTCCGCGGCGGCATCTACGAAGCCATCCTGCCCAAGGAATGTGAGCGCGACCTCGAAGATATCCCGGAAAGCGTACGCAAAAAGATGAAATTCCACCTGGTAGAGCACGCTGATGAAGTGCTGCGCCTGGCTCTGGTACGGGAGGATGTAAAATGAAAGTAAAATTTGCCGAACTGGCTACCAGCGCCGTCAAGCGCGACCAGTACCCGGCCGACCGCGGCCGCGAGATCGTGCTGCTTGGCCGCAGTAATGCCGGTAAATCCTCGCTGATCAATGTGATGATCAACCGCAAGAATCTCGCCCGCACCTCTTCCGCGCCGGGCAAAACGCGCTTGCTCAACTTCTACCGTGTGCGCGGCGAGCTGGCCGGTCAGCCGCAGCAGATGTATTTCGTCGATCTGCCCGGCTACGGCT
>JAFXLH010000030.1 GCA_017531315.1 Bacillota bacterium | reverse complement strand
CGAACGGTTGATGTCTGTGGATATACCTCCCTTCGTCACTTCGACGGAGGGAGGTTCTTTATATCTTAAATCAGTCCAAAAGGTAAAAGGGAGCATGAACAGGATATAGGCGGGGGAAATCAGGATTCTTTGACCAGTTTGCCGCAGATATGCTCCGGCGTCAGCTTCAGCAGCAGCGTTTCGGCGGCGAAGTTTTCGATCTCGGATGCGATATAGGCTTCGTCATCGGTGAACTTGTGGCAAAGACGGGTGGTGATATCGATAATTTGCTCCATGTCGTAGATGACCTGCATACGGCCGAAGACGATCACGCTTTTTACCAGCAGCGCCCAGTCGCCTTCCTGCTGCGTGCCCTGGTCATATACGCAGAACGAGACCTTGTCGTGCTGCTGCAGCGCATCGAGGCGGTGGCCGCCATGGCCGCAGTGGAAGTAGATGCAGCCGTCGGCGGCATTATACCAGTGGTTCATCGGCATACCGTAGGGGTAGCCTCCGTCGCCCAGCACGGACAGCACGCCGCGCTTTTCCTGCTCCAGCAGGCAGATGCATTCATCCTGCGGCAGTTGTTTATGTTTGCGGGTAAGCTCACGGAACATAGCGGTTCTCCTTTATTTAGGCAAGCGGCAGCAGCCGCGACGAAATCAGGCTTTTTTGATCTTGCGTTTGACCACACCCAGCACCTCATCCAGCATGCTGCAGCGCAAGGCTTTCAGCGCGATGAAGTAGATGAGGCAGGCGGCGCCGATCAGCCCCAGCAGCCATACGCCTAGGGCGGCGCGGCCTGCGGTCGGCAGCAGCGGGCGGGCGAAGAGGCAGATGACGGCCATCAGCGCACCGGCGGCGGTCATTTTCAGCGTATCGCCGCGCATCGCGCCAAAGAGGCCCTGCAGCTGCGGGCGCAGCATCAGCAGCAGTATCAGCATATTTACCGCCGCGCCCAGCGTATTGGCCAGCGCCAGCCCGCCCGAGGCCAGCGTATCCAGCAGCAGCAGGCTGATGCCGATATTGGCGGCGATGGAGACGAGGCCGGCGACGAGCGGCGTGCGTACATCATCGGTGGCGTAGCAGACGCGGGTCAGCAGCATATTGGCAGAGTAGAAGAGCAGCGCGGGGGCAAGGAATTCCAGCGCATGGGCGGTGATGGCGGTATCTTCGGCATTGAAGCTGCCGCTTTCGAAGACGAGGCGGACGATCGGCTCGCTGAGGACCAGCAGGCCCAGCGCAGCGGGGATGGCGATGATCATCACCATGCCAAGGCCGCGGCTTAAGGTCTCGCTCAGCTCGCGGCTCTGCTTCTTCTGCGCCGCTTCGCTCAGGAGCGGGTAGATGCCGATAGCCACCGCGCCCACGAAGACGCTCTGCGGCATATTGACCAATTTCGCGGCATAGTTGAGCGCGGAGATGCTGCCGGCGGGCAGCTGCGAGGCGAAGATGCGGTTCACCAGCGTGTAGACATGGTTTACCGCTACGCCGAGCATGATCGGCATGATATCGAGGCAGACGCCGCGCACGGCGGAGTTGCCAAAATCTGCCACCATGCGGTAGCGGAAGCCGCTGAATTTAAGCGAGGGAAGCTGGATGAGCAAAAAGAGCAGGTAGCCCAGCAGCGTGCCCCAGGCCAGCAGCTCTACCTGCGCCGCATCTGCCAGCAGGCAGACGATGATGATGGCGAGGCTCGGCATACCCACGGCGGCGGCTGCGGCGGCAAAGTCGTGGCGGCTGTTGAGGATGCCGGAGACAACCATGCCCATGCCCATGAAGATGACGGAAGGGAAGATGATGCGCGTCATATCGGCGGCCATGGCGGCGGTGGCGGCATCCAGACCCGGCGCGGTCAGCTGTACCAGCAGCGGCGCGGCGATGATGCCGATGGCAGATACGCCCAGCATCGCCAGCGCGGTCAGGTTGATGAGGCTGCTGCCGATGCGGTCGGCGAGCAGCTCGCCGTCCGCCTGCCCCAGGGCGCGGGTCAGATGCGGCACCACGGCGGTGAGCAGCGCATAGCCGAAGATGGCGTGCACGAAGTAGGGGATGGTATAGGCTACCAGATAGGCGTCGCTGAGTGAAGATGCGCCAAAGGCATTGGCGATGAACAGCTCCTTCAAAAAGCCCAGCAGCTTGACACCGATATTCACGATTAAGATCACGCCCACGGCGCGCAGCAAGCTTTTGCCCATAGTGGCTCCTTGAAACAAGAGATGGCGGAATATGCATTTGCCCCGCGGGTGACCGCAGGGCAGAGTGAATGCTGATTCAGTTTAGCGCGCTCAGTTGCTGCTGATGTAGCTGATCTCCAGATTGTCGGGGATAGTGACATCGGCTTCGCTGACGCTGTTTAAAGTAATATTGCCATAGGTGGCAGAGAGCACGGCATCCTGCAGGTTATCGTAGAAGTCCATGCGTACCGGCATACCGTTGTAGGTGGAGAGCCACAGCGTTTCTTCATCGCCGTCGATCAGCTTGACGCAGGTCTGCTCATCGAGCATCTCTACGCCTACCATGGTATAGGCAGAAAAGTCCATATTCATCGGGTCGGTGGTGAAGAGATCGTCGCTGGCGGAAAGGGGCATCTGCACGGCCTTGGTATCACCGTAGGAGTAGGTGAGATAGGTGAGAGAATCCCAGTCGTAGAAAAATACGCTGACCGGGCGGCCGTTCATGCTCACCTGATACTTGGTCATATCGCCGAGGCGCCAGGTCTGAGAGAGCATGGTGTATTCCGGGTAGACGATGGTCTCTTCCATATAGTAAGAAGTGATCTGATCCAGCTTGGCCACGAGGTCGTCGATGGTGGTATCTACGCCCTTGTCTTCAAATTCCGGCTGATCGGGGGCATCGCCGTTTCCCGCGCCGCTCAAATCGATATCGAGGCCGGGATTGATGATGACCGGATCATCGGTTTTGCCCTGCTGCTCCTGCTGTTCTTTTTCACCGCAGGCGGCCAGCGAAAGCGCCAGCAGCAGCACCAGTAAAAGCACTAAAATTTTGCGTAAATTTTTCATATCGGTACCTCCCAAACGGACTATTTGGAGTGGTGGAATAGCATATATTTGTGCATAGGGCGCTTTTGCCCCATCATTAAACTGAGTATAACACAAATATACTGATATGGCTATATAGAATAGATGGAATTTATTTGAAAAAAGTTCCCTCAATTAATGCAAAATATGCCAAAATCTGACAAAAATATGCTTGCGTTTACGGCTGCCGATTATGGCAAATACGGCTGTAAATTTGCTTATAAGTAGAAACTTTACATAAAAGGCTTGCCAGCGCGCCGCGGCTTGTGTTATATATTAAAATGATAAGCTGTATTTGCATCACACTTGCAAAAGATAATTTGCAAAAGATAAGGATAAATGATTATGTGCGATACCGTCATGGGTCTGAAAGTAAATTACCGCGATAACGGCAGCGGCACGCCGACGCTGCTGCTGCACGGCTGGGGCGTGGACAGCTCCACGCTGGCGGGCGTAGAAAAGTATCTGCTGGCGCAAGGCCAGCGGGTGCTGATACTCGATCTGCCCGGCTTCGGCGGTACGGAGGCGCCGCCTGCCGTGTGGGGCGTCTACGAATATGCGGACTTTGTAGAAGAATTCCTGCGCTGGCGCGGGGTGGAAAAGCCGCAGCTGCTGGGGCACAGCTTCGGCGGCAGGCTTTCCATCATCCTCGGCTCGCGCTCTGTGGCGCGGCGCATCGTGCTGTGCGACAGCGCCGGCATCATCCCCAAGCGCAGCTTCAGGTATCACCTGCGCGTCAAAAGCTACAAGCTGGCCAAGAAGATCTTCGCCCTGCCGGGCCTCAAGCTGTTCCGCGAATCTGTGCTTAGCCTCTGGGTGAAGAACAACCCCTCTTCCGACTATGCCGCCACCGAAGGCGTGATGCGCGGCATCTTCGTCAAGGTGGTAAATCAGGATCTGCAGCCGCTGCTTAGTGATATCAAGGTACCCACGCTGCTGATCTGGGGTGAAAATGACACCGCCACGCCGCTTGCCGACGGGCAGCTGATGGAAAAGCTGATCCCCGATGCGGGGCTTGCCGTATTCGAAGGCTGCGGCCATTATCCCTTTTTGGAGCAGCCGGCGCGCTTCAACAGCGTGCTTTCTTACTTTTTGAAAAATAACGAATAGCTATGGGGGAACTGAAATGATCGGTTTTACCGCAGTTGCCGTACTGGCTTTTGCCTATCTGGTGCTGAAATTGCGCCGCGACCTGCATATGCTGCAGCAAAACTCCTACCGCGAAGAGCGCTACCGCCGCTGGCGTGCCACCCAGCCGCATCAGCTGCCGAAAGCTGAATATGTACTGTATGTGGCCCTGGGCATCTGGGCGGCCGGCAGCGGAAAAATGGCTCTGCTGCCGCTGGCTGTGCTGGCCTTTTTGCTGCTCACCTACAAACGCCCGGCAGAAATCATTCCGCTGAAAATGACGCCGCGCGCCACCCGACTGCTGCACACCGCCTGGGCTTTTGCCGCCGCAGGCTGCGCGGTGGCGGTGCTGTGCTCCCGCTTCGGCGTGCTGGGACGCCTGGCTGCCAGCCTGGCCCTGGCTTTTATGATCACCACCAGCTGGCGCATCATGCTTTATGCCGCCTCCTACCGCGCCCCCAAAGAAGCTGCCATCAATGCCGCCTTTGCCAAAGAGGCGCATGATCTGATCGCCGCCGCGCCGAATCTGAAGGTGGTGGGCGTGACCGGCAGCTTCGGCAAGACCAGCAGTAAGCTGATCCTCGCCTCGATGCTGGAAGAGCAGTTCCTCACCATCGCCACGCCGGAAAGCTACAATACGCCGATGGGCGTGACCCGCGTAGTACGCGAGAAGCTGCGCCCCATCGACGAGGTCTTCGTCTGCGAGATGGGCGCGCGCCAGAAGGGCGACATCGCCGAACTGTGCGAGCTGGCGCAGCCTGTAGTGGGTCTGCTTACCGCCATCGGCGAGCAGCATCTCGAGACTTTCCACAATATCGAGACTATCATCGATACCAAATTCGAACTGATCGCCGCCCTGCCGGAAGACGGTGTGGCGGTGCTGAACTGCGAAAATGAGCATATCGCCGCGAATACTCACCGTGCCAAATGCAAGGTGCTGCGCTACGGCTTTTCCCCGGAATTCGACTATTATGCGGATGAGATAGACTACGGCCCGCGCGGTGCGGAATTCACCCTGCATGCGCCGGAAGGCCGCAGCTGCCGCTTCCGCAGTGCGCTGCTGGGCCGCCACAATATCCTCAATATCGTCGGCGCGGCTGCCGCTGCCGATGCGCTGGGGCTGCCGCTTATCAAGGCCGCCCGCGGCGTGGCGCGGCTGGCACCGCTGCCGCATCGCCTGCAGCTGCTGGAGCGCGGCGAGCTGCATGTGCTGGATGACGCCTACAACTCCAACCCCGCCGGCGCGGCCTCCGCGCTGGAGGTGCTCTCCTTGCTGGGCGAGGGCAAGAAGATACTCATCACCCCCGGCATGGTAGAGCTGGGCGAACGCGAATATCAGCTCAACTACGAATTCGCGCAGGCAGCCTGCAAGGTCTGCGACTACATCATTCTCGTGGGCAAGAATCACAGCCGCCCGCTGCAGGACGGCGTGCGTGATGCCGGCTTCGACGAAAGCCGCTGCTATGTGGCGGCCGACCTTGCCGATGCACAGCGTTATCTTGCCACCATCGCCGCCGCCGGCGACACGGTGCTGTATGAAAACGACCTGCCCGATACCTACAAAGAAAATGCGTAAAATGCGTGATAAAGGAGCAGCTTAAATGGAAAAGATCAAAGTAGCGGTGCTGTTTGGCGGCCGCAGTGTAGAGCACGAGGTTTCCATCATTTCCGGCCTGCAGGCGCTGAAGGCGCTGCCGGATAAATACGAGGGCTTCCCCGTTTACATCAGCAAGGAGGGCGTCTGGTACTGCGGCGACGCCCTGCGCGAGATCAAAAATTACCGCAAGCCCGCCGATCTGTATGCCGCCTGCCAAAAAGTGGAATTCTCCGTAAATCACGGCGCGGGCCTGCTCTTTGCCAAAGATGCTCCGCAAAGCGGCGGCCTCTTTGCCAAGAAAGTAGCCCCCTTCAGCTGCAAGGTAGACGTGGTGCTGCCGGTATTCCACGGCAGCCACGGCGAAGACGGCTGCATCCAGGGCCTGTGCGAGCTGGCGGGGCTGCCCTATGCCGGCCCGGGCGTGCTGGGCGCGGCGCTGGGCATGGATAAGGTGGCGATGAAGGCCATCTTAAAAGAAAACGATATCCCCGTGGTGGATTACCTGCATTTTGGCAGCACGGCCTGGCAGGATGACAACGACAAGTGGCTGGATGCCGCAGAAGCGCGCTTCGGCTACCCGATGATCGTCAAACCGGCCAATCTCGGCTCCTCGATCGGCGTGAGCAAGACGGATACGAGAGAATCCCTGCGCGACGCCATCGACCTTGCCGCCGGCTTCAGCAGCCGCATCATCGTGGAAAAGTGCATCACCCCGCTGCGCGAGATCAACTGCGCGGTACTTGGCGATGCGGACGGCGTGCAGCTCTCGCTGCTGGAAGAGCCGCTCAATGCCGCAGAAATTCTCAGCTTCAGCGATAAGTACCTCAGCCAGGGCGCATCCAAGGGTATGCAGAGCCTGAAGCGCCGCATCCCCGCCGAAGTGGATGCCGCTACCGAAGCCACCGTGCGCGATCTGGCCGCCCGCACCTTCGCCGCCATGGACGGCAGCGGCGTCTGCCGCATCGACTTCCTGCTCGATGGCGAGGGCAATGTCTATGTGAATGAGCTGAACACCATCCCCGGCTCGCTCTCCTTCTACCTCTTCGAGCCGATGGGCATCAGCTTCTCCGCACTTACCGATAAGCTGATCCAGCTGGCCCTACAGCGCTTCCGCCGCAGCCAGCGCACCGTCTATACTTACGATTCCGCCATTTTGGAGCAGGGCGGCTTCAAGGGTAAAAAATAACTGCGAAAAGGAGGGCCGCGCATGGCTGCTGCTAACTACGAACAGGCGCTGATCGCGCTGCATAGTGTGTGTTACCGGCTGGGCAGCGTGCGCCTCAAAGCCCTGATCGAATACTTCAACGGCGAGCCGGAGCAGGCCTGGGAGCATCCCGAGCTGTGGCCGCAGGCGGTGCAGATATCGCCGCAGCTGCGTATCGAGCTGCTGCGCCTGCGCCGCGATACCGACAGCGCCCGCCTCTACAGCCGCTATCTCGATAGCGGCCTGCGTATCGTCACGCCGGAGGATGCCGCCTATCCGCGCCTGCTTACGGATATTTACGATGCGCCGCCGCTGCTCTTTTACCGCGGCACCCTGCCGCAGGCAGACGAGCTGTGCCTTGCCATGGTGGGCTCGCGCAATTACAGCGCCTATGGCCGTCAGGCGGCAGAGCTGCTGGCACGCGACCTGGCGCAGGCCGGGTTCTCGGTGGTCAGCGGGATGGCGCGCGGCATCGATTCTTTCTGTCACGACGCCGCCCTGAAAGCCGGCGGCCGTACCTACGCCGTGCTCGGCTGCGGCGCGGATGTGATATATCCGCAGGAAAATGCCAAGCTGTATCAGGCAATATGCGAAAACGGCGCCGTCATCTCGGAGCTGCCGCTGGGCACCGCCGCGCTGCCGCAGCATTTCCCGCTGCGTAATCGCATCATCAGCGGCATGTCGCGCGGGCTGGTCGTGGTGGAAGCCGGGGAGAAGAGCGGCACGCTGCGTACCGTGGACCATGCGCTGGAACAGGGGCGCGATGTGTTTGCCGTGCCGGGGCCCATCACCTCGCCGGGCAGCCGCGGCACCAACCGCCTGATCAAAAGCGGCGCGCATCTGGTAGCCACTGCGGATGATGTGTGGCCGGTCTATATGGATGAGCGCAAGCCCGCACCGGAGACTCCCGCTGCGCCGACCGCACCGAAGAGCAACCTGAAGCCGGAAGAGCAAAAGCTGCTGAAGAAAATGGTGCTGCCGCTGCACTTTGACGTGCTGCTGGCCGAAAGCGGCCTCACCGCCGCCCAGCTATCCGCCACGCTGACCGTGTGGGAGATACGCGGGCTGGTGAAGGCGCTGCCGGGACGCTATTTTCAGGCAGTTATCAATAAACTGTAACAAAAATTCCGCATCACGGAGGTAATTATATTTAATGAAAACGCTGATCATCGTCGAATCGCCGACCAAGGCCCGCACTATCGAGAAGTTCCTGGGCCGTAATTATAAGGTCAAGGCCAGCATGGGCCATGTGCGCGATCTGCCCAAGAGCACTCTGGGCGTAGACGTGGAAGATGATTTCAAACCGCACTATATCACCATCCGCGGCAATGGCGAAGTTATCCGCTCGCTCAAAGAAGAGGCGAAGAAGGCCGACCGCGTATTGCTGGCAAGCGACCCGGATAGAGAAGGGGAAGCTATCGCCTGGCATTTGCGCGAATACCTCGGCGTAGAGGATAAAAACTGCCGCATCCGCTTCCACGAGATCACGGAAAGCGCCATCAAAGAGGCGGTGCGGCATCCGGATGTTATCGATATGGATAAGGTGGAAGCGCAGCAGGCGCGCCGCATCCTCGACCGTCTGGTGGGCTACAAGATCAGCCCGCTGCTGTGGCGTAAAGTCAAAAAGGGCCTTTCTGCCGGCCGCGTGCAGAGCGT
>JAFXLH010000029.1 GCA_017531315.1 Bacillota bacterium | reverse complement strand
TGCCGTAGCGGCGGGCGGTCTCGCTGATGGCGCTTTCGGCGCGCTGCCAGTATAATTCGATGATATCGCGATCATTCATCATTATGTATCGGCGGCTCCTTTGTCTTTTTTCAGGCCTGACACTATTATAGACGAAAAAGGCGGCTATGCGGTCACAAAAAGCCACCCATATAGGGTGGCTTTTTGCTTATTCGCGGTAGAGCAGTACTTGTTTGGCGGAATCGTCCCAGCCGACCAGCCAGCCGAGCAGCGGTGCGATATCGCGCAGGCGCACATAGTTTTCGCCCTCGTGATTGATGGCGCTGAGCTCCGCTTCCTGCCCCAGCAGCCGTACGGTGAGCGGCTGTGCGGTTGGGGCGGCGTGCGGCGGCGTGGCGGCGGGTTGCACTACGCCCGGCTGCGGCTTGATGCCGAGTACGGCGCAGGGGTCGAGCAGCCAGTCTGCCTGCTCCTGCGGTACGCCGGGGTAGCGGTAGGGGCCGTCGTGTATCTCTAAGTGCAGATGCGCGCCTTTGGCATTGCCGGTGGCACCCATCATGCCCAGCGGCTGCCCTGCCGCCACCTCCTGCCCGCGCTGCACGCAAACGCTGGCGAGGTGGGCGTAGAGGCTGCGCCTGCCGTCTGCGTGGCGCAGGGTGACGTGATTGCCGTAGGCGCGGCCGTGGGCATTGAGGCTTTCCACTACGCCCGGGGCGATGGCGCGGACGCGGCGGTCTTCATCGCCCACCATATCCACGCCGATATGCCAGCCGCATTTCCAGCTGCCCTTTTGTCCAAACAGGGTGGTGAGGCGCTGGCGGCCGTCGAAGGGTAATCTCATCCGGCATCACCTGCCTTGCCCGGCAGCGCTGCCGATGCGTACTGCTTCGCCGCGGTTCAGCGCCTGCAGGCAGGCATCGGCGGCGAGGGCGTTTTTGGTGAAGCTGTTGTTTTCCCACCAGCTCCACACGGCGGCGATGATGGTGGCACAGCTGGCAGCCAGCTGCTGCAGCTGCTCTTCGGCGAGGGGGATGGGGCTGTGGCCGGCGACGGTCAGCAGCTGATTGACGAGGGCCAGCAGCAGCGCCGCGGTGCGGGCAATGGTGCCGGCGGAGATTTGCAGTTGTTCTTTGTCCATATCTACTTTCATATCTACTTTCTTATCTGCGTCCATATGCGCCTCCTAATACATCATTTGCCATTCGCAGAGGCGCTCGTGCGCCTCGCTGATCTGCTGGGCCTGCACGGCCACCTGACGTTCCACCACCGTGAGCCGCTCTACGGCATTGTTGTGCAGCTCCACTTTCTTTTCCAGCGCTTTCAGGCGCGCTTGCAGGCTGCCCCACATGGAAGCCAGCCCCAGCAGATAAATTACAGTATCGCTGTTAAAGGTTTCCATGCTTTCCTCCCGATATTTTGTTTGATAAGAACCGATGCTGATGCGGGGTAAGCACTTCAGCGGCTATATTATAATAGGAAATAAGCGGCAGTGGCGTCCCATATAAGTTCCTTTCGCCGTAAAAAAGAGCACTGCCATAGCAGTGCTCTTTAGCTTTAGCCGATGAACATTTGCGACCAGGAGTAGCCGCCGTATTTGCCGTCGCTGTTTTCGGTGATGCCGATGCCTAAGTGCGTATACTTGGTATTAAGTATATTGGCGCGGTGCCCGGGGGAATTCATCCATTCGCGTACCACCTGCTGCGGCGTGGTCTGACCGCTGGCGATATTCTCGCCGGCATAGTTGTAGGAGATGCTCTTTTCCTGCAGCACGGTGAAGCAGGAGCTGCCGTCCGGCCGGTCGTGGCCGTAATCGGTGCTGATCTCATCGGCGCGTACCTGTGCGGCCTTGTGCAGCGCATTGCTGCTCTGCAGGGCGGGCAGGCCGACCTTGGCGCGCTCGGCATTGACCAGCCGCAGTACCTCGCTGCGGAAGGCGATCAGGTCGGCATCTATATAGTTGTAGCTGGGCTTCATGCTCTCTTCTCCATCTTCCGCATCGTAGTAGCTGTGGTAATTGGGGCGGCTGCAGCCGCCGTCGTAGGCGCCGTGGTTGTAGCTTTGCATCAGCAGCATTTGCAGCAGCGGGCTGAAACGCTCGAAGTAGCTGTTGCCCTGCATGATGCTGCTGATGGCGGAAAAGAGCGACCAGCGGCTGCTGCTGCCATAGCCGTAATCGGGGCGCTGGCTGCCGTAGCCCGGCTTATTGCTGCTGCCGTAGCCGGGGCGGTGATAGCCATCATCGGCATCCTCATCTTCGCAGTAGTCGCCCCAGCACAGCGTGCCGTCATAGTCTTCGTCTTCGTCCTCTTCCTCATCGGCGGCGTAGCGGATGCAGCGGCGGCAGGTGTCGCAGTCATCCTCGCTGTCGCAGTATCTGCAGTCGTAGGGGCAGGGGGCGGGGAGATCTTCTTCCTCGTCGGCGGCGTAGCGGATGCAGCGGCGGCAGGTGTCGCAGTCGTCTTCGCTGTCGCAGCGGCTGCAGTCGTAGGGGCAGGGGGCGGGGGCGTCGTCATCTTCGGTCGGCGTATCGCCGCAGTTGCCGTCCCAGCACAGTTCATCGCCGCAAATGTTGATGGTGTCGAAGTGGACGGGGCGGTCGCCCACCGGTTTGCCGACATAGCCGCCCTCATTATCGTAGCTGCTGTCGATATTGCAGCTGCCGTCCGGACAGGTGCTGTGCGGGCAGGCGGCATAGGCGGCGGGGGAGAACGCCAGCAGGCAGATGCAGAGCATCAGCAGCAGGCGCAGGGGGGTAGGGAGTTGCTTCATCTGATACCTCCATTGGGTATGCGTTATGCCCTGATTATACGGGCTGCGGCGGGGCAAATGCAAATCCAATACCTGCCAGTAGCTGCGCTTTTGCCGTTATCTGCCAGCTTGCGGATGCGGTAGCTGGTGTGCCGCGGTGGAAATATGGCAAAAAAAGGAGCCGCCCCAAATGAGGCGGCTCCGCGAAAAGGCGGGGAATTATTCTACATAAGTTACCATATTGTTGAATGCATCGATATTGATGTCGGATTGCTGGCTGCTGCCGCTGCCTTCTGCCGGGTAGCCGATCAGCATCACCGCCAGCGCATCGTGGCCGGCCGGCATGCCCACGCTATCGTGCAGGTGGCTGTTGATCCATTTGGCAGGGGAGGTGAACAGGTTGGCCTGCATGCCCATGCTGGTGGCGCCGATGAAAATATTTTCGATGACCTGGCCGCAGTGCATCTCTGCATATTCATCCTCAGTGGAAGCGGAGATGACCAGCAGCACGCAGCCTTCTGCTGCCAGCGATACCAGCGAAGAGACGGTCTCGTAATCGCTGATGATGCTGATGTGTACGGACTGCTTGCTCTGCACGCCGGGGGCGCTGATGCCGGCATACAGCAGGGTGGTGAGGTCTTCGCTGGTGACGGTCTTCACCGCATAGGCGCTGCCGCTGCCGGTATTCATGATATCCGCAAGCGTATCGTTGATTCTGCTGCTGCCGCCGCCGATTATATCGAGCAGATTGTCGTTATGCAGGGCGAAGAAGCCGCCGAAAAAGACCACGGCAAAGATCAGTACGCCAAGGATAAATTTCTTCATATAATGTATTCCTCCAAACGGGTAAGCAGCCGGGGCTGCCGCAAATTTTGCTGTAATATATTAATGATACGCTATCTGCGGCAAGTTTTCAATTTCTTTTTGAAAAATGCTGTTAATTTTTAGATTAATTTCCGCAAACGGTCACAAAAGGCGCTTAAGATGCTCTTTACCTGATACGGTATCAGAACTTGTACGGCATCAGAACTTGCGGCCGCCGCCTCCGTGCGAGATGCCGCGCGATGAGACATGATGCCCGCCGCCGCCACCGCCGTTATTGTTGTTCTGCGGTATCACGCGGTGGGTGACTACATTGCCCACCAGCGTATCGCTCTGTTCGGTGAGCTGCAGATCGCTGCGGGAAGACAGCGGATATTCGCTGCCGCTGTGGTTAACACTCTTGTAAGAGGACACGGTGGATGCGGCAAATATCGCCGCTACCGCCGCCGCCACACCAAAGGCGATGAGCAGCTTTTGTCCCGTCAGGTTGTGGATGAAGCGGGCGATGGGGTTCTGCGGCTGCGGCTGATAGTAGTCGTTGTAGTCGTAGCCGGGCGGATAGGGGGCGACGCTGCTGCCGCTGTTGCTTTCGGCATGGATGATGGCAGAGGCGCTTTCCGCATAGGCGATGGCGCAGCCGGCATAGTCGCCGCGGCTGATCGGGTCATAGGCGGCGTCCAGCACATCGTCGATATCGCCGCTGCCAAAGATGGCTTCCGCATCGGCGGTGGTGCAGAGGTAGATCTCGCGGTTATCCATATCGATGAGGAACAGCGTGCCGCTGCTGTAACCCCAGGTGACATCGTAGTATTCGTCGGCATATTCGCGGGCGCTCATGCCCTGCGTATCGTCGGTGGTGAGTACGAAGAAGCTGTAGCCGGGGCAGAGCTCTTCCGCATCCAGCAGCGCCTGTTCCACCTGTTCGGCTTCACTTGCGCTGAAGAGGCCGGCATCATCCTGAACATGGGCCAAGGCAAAGGCCGGGGCGGCGAACAGCGCCAGCATCAGCAGGGTAAGCAGGGATAACTGCCAAAGTTTACGCATCACAGCACACCTCCGATCAGTACGCCCAGGATAAAGGTGAGCGCGAACACGCCCAGCGCGGTGAGCGAGAGCTTGCCCTTATCCACCGGCAGCTTGCCCGCCAGCTGGCCGGTCTGGCCGTTCAGGGCGTAGTAGTAGAGTTTGCCGTCGGCGCCGCGGTAGGTGAGTACCCATACCGGCAGCAGGGTATAATCCCAGGTGAGGTTTTTGATCTGCACCTGCGGTTCTTCCATGCTGACGCTGCCGTGGCCGCTGACGCTGTCGCGCAGCAGCTCGGCGCTGTAGTCGTGGATCTTGCGCTCCACCTCATCCTGCAGCTGCTCGGCTTCGATATCGCGGCGCTTGGCCACGAAGCCGCTCAGGTAGGGCATCTCGAAGGGGCGCATCCCGGCCGGGTCGAAGGGCTGCACGGCGGTGACCAGCTCGCGGTCCACGCCGGAAAGAGCCAGGTTGGTGATATCTTCGAAGTGGATATTGCCGGCGCGGCGCAGGCGATAGGTCTTGGTGCGGGTGTATTCGATATTGCCGGCGCGCCAGACATTGACATCGGTGGCGCGGCCGTTGGCAGATGCGTAGAGGTCTACGTCATTGATCCAGTAGGGGAAGTAGACGCCGCTGATCAGCTCGGCCTGCTTTTTGCTGAAGAAGCTCTTCGGCACGAAGCTCTTGCTCTTCACCCAGTCGAAGAAGCGCTGCTGCGCCTGCTCTTTGCTGATGGCGAAGGGGATGATCCTGGCCGGGGCGTATTCGCCGCCGAGGCGACCTTCCAGCATGATGTGGTTGTGGCAGTAGTAACAGGTATCGGCGGCGGTGGTGGCATCGGTGACCACCTGTGCGCCGCAGGAGGGGCAGCGGTAAAGCAGCATCTCCGCTGCTTCTGCCGTAGCGTTTAGCGCGGCGGCCTCTGCGGCATCGCTGATCTGCTCGGCTTCGGTGTGGATATGCGAGGCCTCTATCTCTGCTTTGGTGAAGCTGCCCAGGCAGTATTCGCAGGAAAAGGTCTGGCTGTCGGGATCGAAGGCCAGCGGGCCCAGGCAATTGGGGCATTTGTAGGAATATACGGCCATAGCGTGCTCCTTTCTGCCGATGGCAAATAATAGTGTTGTTACCTTATATTTTAGTAAATTTGCGTGCGGGTGTAAAGAAAATATTGTGTGACAGCCTGCTGTTGTGGGTACTCGACAAATGTGCTATAATGTTTTACGTATAGCAAATGGAGCAAATGGGCGCTTAGTGTATAGCCGTAGTGGTGCATTATCGTCTATAATGTATACAGGTTACGAAATATGTTTTATTTTGCAGTCCGGAACAGAAACTGTTGCCTTTTGGAGAGTATAATGGTATTTTCTGCATTATTAATTGTTTGGATCATTCTTAACGGCCGCATTACGCTGGAGATTTTGTGCTTTGGCGTGCTTCTTTGCGTGGCCGTTATTTTTTTCCTGCGCTATGCTCTCGGCTACACTTTTGAATTCGATAAGCGTGTTTGCCGCATTGGCGCTTCGCTGATTAAATATGCAGCAGTGCTGTTTATCGAGATCGTAAAGGCCAATCTGCAGGTGGTGAAAATAATCGTCACCGGCAAGAAGGTCAAGCCGCGGCTGGTACGCTTTACTGTGCCGCTGAACAGCGAGACCGCGCAGGTGGCCCTGGCGGACTCTATCACCCTGACCCCCGGCACCATCACTGTACAGACCAGCGGCGGCGAATTCTATGTTCACGCTCTGGATGAAGCCTTTGCCGGCGGCCTGGATGAATCCTGCTTCGTAAAACAGTTGGTAGAGATGGAGGGCAAGCTCAATGACTGAACCGATCCTCACCATCTTTGAATATTGTCTGCTGGTGCTGGCCATAGCGCTGATCCTGGCGCTGCTGAACGGTGTGCAGGGGCAGCGCTTCACCGACCGTGTGGTGGCGCTGAACGTGATCGGTACTCTGACCATCGTTATCAGCTGCATGCTGGCGGTATATTTGCAGCACAGCTATATCCTCGATATTGCTATGGTACTGGCGCTGCTCAACTTTTTGGCTGTGGTGGTGCTGTGCCGTCTGGCCATTTTGCGCCGAGTTGGTCGTATGCGTGTGAAAAAAGAGCGTGCAGCCGCTGCCGAGGAGGGTGAAGAATGATGGTCCTCGATGTTTTGGGCATTATCCTGGTAGTGATCGGAACTCTGCTTTATGTGGTGCAGATCGTTGGCCTGTTCCGCTTCAAGTATGTGATGAACAAGATGCATGCAGCGGCGGTCGGCGATACTTTGGCGGCTTTTTGCTGTATCGCCGGTGTAATGCTGCTGTTCTGGGAAGGCATGGCCAATGCCAAGCTGGCGCTGATCCTGATTTTCATCTGGCTGACCAGCCCGGTATGTTCGCATCTGCTGGCCCGCGCCGAACTGGTCACCAATGACCGATTCACCGAAGAAATGGAGTGCGATGACTGATGCCGCTTTTTGAGTATATTCTGGTATTTTTCCTGATTGTTTGTGCGGTAGCTGCTGTTTTGGCCAGGCGGTTGATCATTTCCGTACTGATCTTTGCCGCTTACGGCCTGATCATGTCTTTGATCTGGCTGATGCTGCAGGCACCGGATCTGGCTATCACCGAAGCCGCGGTTGGGGTGGGTGCTACCAGCATCCTCTTCTTCTTGGTACTGAAAAAGACCCATTCTTTGAAAGGGATTGAAAACGATGACCGAGACTGAAAACAAACAGTCCAATAAGCTTATAGACTGGATCAACGGCGATTATGCTCCTGCTGAATCAGGTATGATCACTGCGCCGGAAGGTCGTCCCCGGGCGCGTGTGAAGAACCGTGTGCCGGTGGATGACGGTGCGGTAAAAATCATCCGTATGCGCCGGCTGGGCCGCTATCTGGCCGTGGTCGGTACACTGCTGATGATGATCGTGATGCTGCTGGTGGTAATGGAGCTGCCGCTGTTCGGCGATGCTTCTTCTCCGGTAGTGAATGAGGTGCTTGATCGCTACCTCTATGCCGGCTTGGAAGAGACCGGCGCTACCAACCTGGTGGGCGGTCTGATCCTGAACTACCGTGGTTTCGATACCTTTGGCGAGTCTACGGTACTGTTTATCGCCATGACGGCGGTACTGTTGCTGCTGAAGAATGACCGCAAGAACTTCTGCCTGCCTGTCGAAAAAGAACTGCTGGCGGATGAGGCGGTGAACGGCAAGTATTCCAGCATTATCCTCAGCCGCAATGCCTGTGTGGTCGTGCCTTTCCTGCTGGTGTTTGCGCTGTATGTCATGTTCAATGGGCACCTTTCCCCCGGCGGCGGCTTTTCCGGCGGTGCTATCCTGGGCGGTGCGCTGATCCTGAGCGAAGTAGCCTTTGGCTCGCAGACGATGCGCAAATTGTTCCGCGGCCATATCTATCACATCATTGCCGTTTGCTCTACGCTGATCACCTGCGTGGAGATCCGTGTTATCGCGGCGCATCTGGGTGATCATGGTCATCCTTTTGGTGCTTACGGCAATATTATTTCGGCCGGCTTTATCATGCCGCTTAACGTATTGGTCGGTATCGAGGTCGGTTGCATCATGTACAGCTTCTATTCGCTGTTCAGCCGCGGTGATATCTGATTTTAGTGAAAGGAGTGCGGAAAAGTGAACTTCCAGGCTTTGCTGATAAATTATCATGAAGCTGCTGCTGTCATTGTTTTCTGCATCGGTTTTATGACGCTGATGCTGCATCCCAACCTGATCAAAAAGGTTATCGGCGTCAATCTTTCCAGCTCTTCGATGTTTTTGTTTTTTGGTTCCCGTGGTTATATTGAGGGCGGTGAGGCCACCATTTTGGATCCCGTTACCTTGGAAGCGCCTGCTGTTATGGTAAACCTGATCCCCACCGGCCTGATCCTGACCGGCATCGTCGTTTCGGTGTCTATCACGGCCTTTTTCCTGGCGATCACGCTGCGTATCTACAACCGTTACGGCAGTATGGATCTGGATGAGATCCTGGGGCTGATCAATATCAACAAAAACAAACGTTTTCAGCAGTAGTTTATTTTAGTTATCGTAGATAATAACCGGTGCTTGCACCGTACTTTTGCCGATAAGGAGCTTTGCGATGTCTCTGGTTTACAATGTGCCATTTGTCAGCATATTTTTATCCATCCTCATCGCCGTGCTGTGCACGCTGTTTAAGAATGGACGAAATGCTCAGCGCCTGACCTTTGCGTTATGGATTGGTGTGGCGGTGGGGTCGGCTATGCTGCTTTCCACGCTGATGTTCAATGGCGGCACCAGCTTTACCTATGCAGCCGGTCATTACCCTGCACCCTGGGGCAATGAATTGCGTGCCGGCCCGCTGGAAGCGCTGTTTGCCCTCGTTTACAGTATAGTGATGCTGCTGTCGCTTTCCGGCGGTGCAGAGCATACTTTTGAAGATGTAGTAGAGGAAAAGGTGTCTTTGTACTATACGGTTATGAATCTGCTTTTTGCCGGTATGCTGGCGCTGATTTATACCAACGACATCTTTACTTCGTATGTTTTTATTGAGATCAGCACCATCGCGGCCTGCTCCATCATTATGGCCAAGGGCGAAGGCGAGAGCCTGCTGGAAAGTATGCGTTACCTGATCATGTATCTGATCGGTTCGACGATGTTCCTCTTTGGTGTGGTCATTTTGTACAGCATCACCGGCCATCTGCTGATGGAGTTTCTGCAGAAAGAGATCGTGGCGCTGTGGATGAGCGGCGAATATCAGCTGCCGCTGGCGGCTTCGCTGGCGCTGATGCTGATCGGCCTGTGCATCAAGACCGCTATTTTTCCGTTCCACTCCATTCTGCCCGGTGCGCATGGTTCTGCTACCACTGCATCTTCGGCCGTACTTTCCGGTCTGCTGCTGGAAAGCTATGTGATTCTGATCATCAAGATATTCTACCGTGTGTTCACTCCGGAGATCATTGCCAGCTATCATGTGTATGATATAATGTTCGCCTTCGGCATCATCGCGATGCTGCTTGGCTCTTACTACGCTCTTAAAGAAGATGATATCAAGCGTATGCTGGCCTATTCCTCGGCGGCGCAGATGGGCTATATCTTTGTGGCGATCGGTATTGGTACCAATGCCGGTGCAGTCGCCGCTTGCCTGCACATCATCACCCATGCTTTCACCAAGGCGATGCTCTTTACCACTTCCGGTGCGCTGATCGGCGTATCCGGTCACAGCCGCGACTTCTATGATCTGCGCGGTGCGGCGCATCGTGACCGCCTGGCAGGTATTGGCTTCACCATCGGCGCCATCTCGATGATCGGTGTACCGCTGCTGGCCTGCTTTGTTTCCAAGCTGTACATTGCCATCGCTTCGCTGATCTATCCGCCGTAGGCGATTCTTACGCTGTTTGCGCTGGGTCTTTCGATGGTGCTGAATGCGTTGTATTTTGTACCGGCGGTCATCGCCATCTGGACTCCCAAGCGTCTGAACACGGTGCATCATCATTCCGGTAATGCCGGTCACGTAGCTGTCGGCCCCAAAGAGGCTGAACCCGTGGAAGAGTGTGCCGAAGAAGAACGCGACCCTGCGCTGCATCTGTTGTTCAAGATCTCTACCGTGGCTTTTATCGTACTCAACTTTGCTGTTGGCTGCGGATTCTTGCCCATTGTTAATGTGCTGCAGCTGGGCCTGATGCTGCTGTAATTACTTGATTAAGGATTGGAGGTGACGTCCGTGGCATCCGGTTTATTGGTTATAGCTTTGTTCTTGCCGCTGTTTACCGGTTTGACTGCCGGTGATATGAGAAAAGCCGGTCGGACGTTCCGCCGTTATATCGTTTGGCTGCTCAGCTTTGAGGTGCTGGCGGTGCTGGCATTGGTCATTGGCGGGCAGGGGACGGTGCTGCCGCTGCTGAAAGTGGCCGGCGGCTTGCAGCTGGTGCTGCGCGTGGATGCAATGGGCAGCCTGTTTGCCGTTGTATTCAGCATCATCTGGCTGCTGGTGGCGGTATTCGGCTTCGAATATATGGCGCATGAGGGTAAATCCCAGCGCTTCTATCTGTTCTATATCTGCACGCTTTCGGCGCTGATCGGCGTATGCTTTGCCGCCAATATGGCGACTTTGTATATGTTCTTTGAAATGATGGCGCTGCTGACCGTACCGCTGATCATTCATTCCGGCACGGAAGATTCTTATATGGCCACGCTGAAGTATCTGGGCTACTCCATCTTTGGCGCGGGCTTAGGCCTGCTGGGCATCTTCTTCCTGGCGCCGTACGGCGGCATCGGCAGTTTCGTGGCGGGCGGCAACCTTGACCCGGCGCTGCTGGCCGGTCACGAGGAGCTGGCGCTGGCGATGTACTTCGTGGCGATTATCGGCTTTGGCTGCAAGGCCGGTCTGCTGCCGCTGCATGCCTGGCTGCCCACCGCTCACCCGGTAGCTCCTTCTCCCGCTTCCGCCGTGCTCTCCGGTATCATCACCAAGGCCGGCGTGCTGGCGATTTTGCGTATGACCTATTTCGTCTTCCCGGCCGAGCTGTTGCGCGGCAGCTGGGTACAGGCGGCGCTGCTGATCCTGGCTATCTGTACCGTCTTTACCGGCTCGATGCTGGCCTATAAGGAGAAGCTCCTGAAGCGCCGACTGGCCTACTCCACGGTCAGCCAGGTCTCCTATGTTCTCTTTGGCATTTTCCTGCTGCATCCCGTGGCTCTGCTCGGTGCGCTGCTGCAGTTCATCTATCACGCTCTGGCGAAGAATATCCTCTTCCTTTCCGCCGGCGCGATCATTATGAAAACGCATCATACCACGGTAGATAAGTTCTCCGGCCTTGGCCGCCGGATGCCGCTGATGATGGGCGCTTTCACCGTGGCTTCCCTCTCGCTGGTCGGTATCCCGCCCTGCGGCGGCTTCGTCAGCAAGTGGTATCTGTGCGTGGGCGCGCTCGATTCTGCGACCCCGCTCATCGGTATGGTGGGCATGGTGGTGCTGATGGTATCCGCGCTGCTGACCGCCGGTTATCTGCTGCCGCTGGTGATCGCCGCTTTCTTCCCCGGCCGTGATGTGGAAGTGAAGCGCGACCTGCTGCCGGAAAGCATGTCTGTACCGCTGGTGATCCTGGCGCTGCTGGTGGTCTGCCTCGGTCTGGGCGCAGGCTGGCTGGCTCAGCCGCTCAATGCTATTGTTGCTACGTTGTTTGCTTGATGCGAGGAGTGTTCCGATGAATGGTTCCTGGATGATTTTCATACCGGTTATCGCGCCATTCCTGGCCGGCTTTGTGCTTTCGCAGCTGCGCTTTGAAGAACGGCGTAAACGCGAGATCTACTGCACGATCAGCGTAGGGGTGAACACCCTGCTGTCGCTGCTGATGATCTCTTTGTTCCGCGGCGAATATGTGACGCTGGTACGCTTTACCGAAAAGCTGAGCTTTTCTCTGCGTATTGACGGTTTTGGTGCGGTTTTCGGCACCATGGTGGCGCTGCTGTGGTTCGTTACCACCATTTATGCCTTTGAATACATGAAGCATGAAGGGCGCGAGAATATCTTCTTCTCCTTCTTCCTCATGTCTTACGGCGTGGTCATGGGCATCGCTTTTTCTGCCAACCTGATGACGCTGTATATCTTCTACGAAATGCTGACGCTGTTCACCTTCCCGCTGGTCATCCACGCTATGGGCGCGCGTGACCGTCATGCAGGCAAACTGTACCTTGTCTACTCGATGCTGGGTGCGGCGCTGGCCTTCATGGGGCTGATCTTTGTGCATCAGTACGGCTATTCGCTGGACTTCACCCCCGGCGGTGTGCTGAATCTGGAGCTGATCGGCGAAAAGACGGAACTGCTGCAGCTGATCTTCGTGATGACTTTCTTCGGCTTCGGCGTCAAGGCCGCCGTCTTCCCCTTCTGGAAGTGGCTGCCCGGCGCATCCGTAGCGCCAACTCCGGTCACGGCGCTGCTGCACGCGGTTGCCGTTGTTAAGAGCGGTGTTTTCGCCGTGGGCCGCAGCATCTACTTCATCTTTGGTTCTTCTTTCCTCGCCGGTACCTGGGCGCAGGATGTGACGATGCTCTTTGCCGCCATCACCATCGTGATGGGTTCGGCGATGGCGCTGGCCACGCCGCACTTCAAGCGCCGCCTGGCCTATTCCACTATTTCCAACCTCTCTTATATCCTGTTTGCCTTCACGCTGATGAGCCCTGCCGGCTTCGTGGCCGGTACGCTGCATATGCTGGCTCATGCGGTGATCAAGATCACCCTCTTCTTCTGCGCCGGTGCGGTGCTGTATAAGACCAGCCGCGAGTTCATCTGGCAGCTGGATGGCATGGGGCGCAAGATGCCGATCGTCTTTGGCTGCTTCACTATCTGCTCGCTGGGTCTGATGGGCGTTCCGCCGCTGGCCGGCTTCAGCAGCAAGTGGGCGATCGGTGTGGCGGCTGCGGCCTGCGACAGTCCGATGGCTATCGTGGGTACGGCGGCGCTGATCATCTCTGCGCTGCTCACTGCCTGCTACCTGTTTGCGGTGATACTGCGTGCCTACTTCCCGCTCAACGGCTTCGACTACAACAGCCTGGCCAAGGTGAAAGACCCCAACTGGCTGATGACTGTACCGCTGGTAGTGCTCACCGGCGCTTCTCTGGTGCTGGCGGCCGGTATGAGCCCGCTTTCCCAGTGGTTGGCCACGGTGGCTGCCGGTCTGTGATTGGGTACTGATTATGCATACTAAATTTTTGCGAAAGGAGGTCCTGAAATGATCATTGCTGCATTGGTTTTTCTGCCGTTTGTCTTCGCGCTGCTGATGCCCTTTGCCGTGCGTAAAAATGCCGGTGATAAGGCGGCTCTGCTGCTGATGCTGGGTTATACCGCTTTGGCGCTGCTGCTGCCGGGGCAGATGAACAGCCATCTGGCTATCGGCAAGCTGATGGGCCAGGGCCTTTCCTTCCACGTAGATGGCTTCCGCATGGTATTTGCGCTGCTTACGGTGCTGCTGTGGCTGTCTTCGCTGGCTTTTACCGCTACCGGTTATGTGAAATATCGTCAGGACCGCTACTATACCTTCACCTTCCTCACTCTGGGGGCGGTGATGGGCGTATTCCTTTCTGCCGATCTCTTTACCACCTTCTGCTTCTTTGAAGTGATGTCTTTCACGTCCTTCGTCTGGGTCATCCACGATGAAACGGAAAAGGCCATCTGGGCAGGTAAACTGTATCTGGCGGTGGCTGTTATCGGCGGCCTGGTGCTGCTGGTGGGCCTGCTGCTGCTGCAGAATATGTTTGGCACGCTGGATCTGGCGGTGCTGCGCGACCGTATCCCCGGCATTGCCGATAAGGGTATGCTCTACGCGGCTGCCATCTGCATCTTTGTCGGCTTTGGCGCTAAAGCCGGTGCTTTCCCGCTGCATGTGTGGATGCCCACTTCCTACCCGGAAGCCCCGGCTCCCGCTTCGGCGCTGCTTTCCGGTATGCTGAGCAAGGCCGGCGTGTTGGGTCTCATCGTTATTACTGCCGTGCTGCTGCCCGGCGATATCCTGTGGGGCAAGTGGATGCTGATCATCGGTCTGGTCACGGCGCTGGCCGGTGCGGCTATCGCCCTCTTTGCCGATCACTTCAAGCGCATCCTTGCCGGTTCTTCGATGTCGCAGATCGGCTTCATCATCGTCGGCATCGGTATGATGGGCATTCTCGGCGCGGATAACGCCATTGCTGCCCGCGGTACTATGCTGCATATGATCAACCATTCGCTGATCAAGCTGGTACTGTTCCTCATTTCCGGTGCGGTATTTATGAAGCTGGGCGTGCTGACCTTGAACGAAGCGCGCGGCTTTGGCAAGAATAAACCTCTGCTTAAATTCTGCTTCCTGGCGGCGGCGCTGTCCGTAGCCGGTGTGCCGCTGATGAGCGGTTATGTAAGCAAGACGCTGCTGCACGAGGCGATCGTGGAAGCGATGCATATGCATCTGATGAGCCATGGCTTCCTGCAGGTATGCGAGATCCTCTTCCTCACCGCCGGTGGCTGCACCGCGGCTTATATGACTAAGCTGTTTATGGCGCTGTTTGTGGAAGAAAACGAAGATCAGGCCAAGATGGATGCTATTTCTACCGATTATCTCAGCCTGCCGGCCAAGTTGGCCATCATCGTTCCGGCGCTGCTGCTGCCGCTGATGGGCATAGTGCCGAATATGATCATGGATCCGCTGGCGGAGCTGGGCATGAGCTACATGAATGGCGGCGAGCTGCATCATGCGGTGCATTATTTCACTTGGGTAAACCTCAAGGGCTCGCTGATCTCGCTCTCCATCGGTGCGGTGCTGTATCTGCTGCTGGTACGCAAGGGCACGATGGCGGAGGGCCGCTATGTGGACCGCTGGCCCAAGGTCGGTCTGGAACGCAATATCTACCGTCCGCTGGTCATGCAGGTGCTGCCCTTCCTGGGCGCGCTGGTGGCCCGCGTGATCAGCTCCTGGCCGGATGCCATCATCCGCTTCTGCCAGAAGCGCATCTTCAACGGCAAATGGGACAGCGCAGACCCGACCGAAGACGTCTACTTCTCGCTGTATCCGCGCCTGCCCAAGGCGGTATACTACCGCGACAGCTTATCTGCCACGCTGCTTTGCTTCACCTTCGGCATGGCGGCTATCGTGATCGTGATCATCTTCTTATAAGCGCAAAATAAAAGAGCAGGTGCCTGGCACCTGCTCTTCTTGTATATGTAGTTTAGTTTTTGGCGGGCATGATGAAGGCGGCGATGATGTAGATGATCAGGCCGCTGAAGCCGATGAAGGTAAGCAATACCCACAGCAGGCGTACGATAGTGGGGTCGATGCCGAAGTATTCGGCAATGCCGCCGCAGACGCCCAGCAGCATACGGTTGTCACTACGGTACAGACGTTTTTCCATATGTTTATCCTCCTTGAAGTGGCGTGGCCGCCGGATTTAGCCAAATTATAGACATATTTTATCATTTTGTCATCGTTATAGCAAGTGAAATCATTGTTCGCCAAGCGGTACAGGGGAGAGGTAGCGCTGCCGCATCCGCGCCGTCAGCTTGTCGTAGAGCGGCAGCATGGAGCTTTCCGTGACGAAGTCGGCGAGAGCATCGGCGGGCAGCCAGCGGGCGGCGCTGTTTTCATCCGGGCGATGCGTGAGCGGCAGCGTCGGCTCGGCAAAGGCGGCAAAGACGGCACTGTTGTGGTGATGGGCGGGGACTGGCTCGCCGCGGCGGGCATGGGC